>WTID01000303.1:4990-6730 GCA_011522855.1 Flavobacteriales bacterium | reverse complement strand
GATCGATGGAAGGCACAGCGCTCCGGCAGCGGCTCGTGGACCAGCGCGTAGACCGTGTTCACATCCGTCGGATGATAGCGCACATCCCACACCTGGCCGGACTGGACAGTCGCCCACGTCTCACCGCCATCCAGAGTCCGGCGAAGGCCGTTGTTGGTCGCCACATAGACGGTCCCTGGATCGGTCGGATGGACGATCATCTGGTTGGCCGAGGAACCGAGGTCGTAGAGCAGATCCCAGGTCGAGCCCGCATTGGTCGAGCCGTAGACCTGGTTGTTGGACACGAAGTAAAACGTCGACGGACTGGACGGCGCGATGGCACACTGGGTCACCGTCCGGACACCCGGCACGGACAGGCTGGCCGGCGTCCACGTCAGGCCGCGGTCGTCCGTCTTGAACAGGTCGCCCGCCTCGATGCCCGCAATCGCCACGTCGGGGTTCGCTGCGCATTGGTCGAAGCAGTAGATGTTGCACTGCCACGACACGGGGAAATGGCCCTGATCGCCATTGTTGTAGGTCTCAAAGGGGCCGATGGCTTGCCAATCGGGGTCCACTTCAGCCTGCCGGGCCACCTGGCCGGCGACGCCTCCTCCGGCCTCGAAGGCCGCGGCCGCCCACTCGCCGGCATCACGGATCCGGCCATCCGGGCCCACCCGATGCTCCACGTGCATCAGCCAGTGCTTGAAATTCCGCTCGTGCAGGGTCTTCTCGTACGGTCGCTCCGACCACCATGCTGCCCGCTGGCCCACCACCGCCTCAAAGTCATCCGTGCCGGAATACATGAGGGTCGCCCAGGCCGGAACCTCCCCCATCTCCTTGGGGACCCACTTGAAAACACCGCGGTCAACGGCCTGAGGCTCAGCCTGGGCCAAGCCGGAAACCGTTCCCATCAGAACGGTCAACGTCAACAAGAAAAAAGCAGCGGGACAAGCGGTTCGGTGCATGACGTCAAGATACGACGGCACCCCAACCCCGGCCCCTCACTCGAACCAGCGGAGGGTGCGATCCCCGGAAGAAACGGGCAGGAAACGGCGGAACAGCGCGTTGACCACAATCAGGTGGACCAGCAACGCCACATGCAACGGCGCGAGGTACCAGGGCCAGGGCCAATCGATGAGGAGCGGGTTGTTGGCCTGCGGAATCTCCCAGACGTACATGTAGTTGGCCACCAGTCCATCCGGGTGGGCGAAGGGGCCGTTGAGCAGGGCATTGATGCCCATCACCACCGTCGACAGGGCCACCGCGATTCCGTACGCCCGGATCCACGCCCATTTCGGGAACCACGCGCCGAAGGACCGGGCCATCGCAATGGGCACCACGACCAGCGCGGCGTGCTTCAGGTAGAACAGGGTGAACAAGGGCAACGCGTCCCCCGAGGGCAACTGGGGCGTCAGGACCGAATGGAAGCCGCCAATCATCCCGAGGAACCCGGCGAACGTGAAGACATGGGGGTTGAAGCGGAAGCACAGGACGCCCAGCAGAATGGCGTTGAGGCCGCAGAAATGGAGGGGCAACGACCGATGAATGGAGAAGTCCATTGCGGGGTTCATCAGCGTGTGGACGATTTCAAACACCTGCATGCCCAGCATCGTGAATCCGATGGCGTGCCGCACACGGCGGCCATCCCCCTTCATCCGGCCCGTCCACCAGAGGAACGCGGCCGCTCCGACTGCACAGGCGCCCAGCGCCACCCAGAATCTCGGCTCGTCCGGGCCGATGACCACATCCAATTCGCTCACG
>WTID01000303.1:1544-4890 GCA_011522855.1 Flavobacteriales bacterium | reverse complement strand
TACCTGCCGGAATTCGCGGACATCGGCGTGCTCGACACCCTGCTGGCCGACTCCACCGGGGTCTACTCTCCCCCGAACCGACCGGTGACCATCCGACACCTGATGACCCACACGTCCGGCATCCCCTATGGAGACATCGGGGACCCGCGCTTCGCCAAACTCTATGCCAAGCAGGGCGTGGCCGACCTGTTTCCCATCGACGGGCGCAGCACACGGGACAACGCCTCGCGGATGGCCCGCACGGGACTGGCCCATGACCCCGGAGAACGATGGACCTACGGATTGGGACTCGACGTGCTCGTCGCCGTCATCGAAGTCGCCTCCGGAAGGCCCTATGCCGAGTTCCTGCGGACCGAATTGCTCGACCCGCTGGGCATGGACCACACCCACTTCGTCCTGCCCGAGGACCAGCGGGACCACCTGCTCGAGGTGTTCGAACCGGACTCAGATGGAAGCTGGAAGCCCCACCAACACCCGGCCTACACCACCGAGTATCCCACCCGGGAGGAATGGCCCCTGTGCTCAGGCGGGGCGGGATTGACCAGCACAGCGATGGACTATGCCCGGTTCCTGCAAATGGTGCTCGACCGTGGCGCCATCCCCGGCGGACGGCTGCTGGAAGAGGCCACCATCGACACCATCCTGGCCGATCACGCCCCGGGATTGGTGGACGGGGATTGGTACCAGGGGCTCGCCTTCGGGGTTCGGAAAGAGCCCGAGGGACAGGGCCGCTTTTTCTGGGGTGGCTACTTCAATACGCAGGGGTACGGGGATCCGGCCACGGGAGAATTGGCCCTCCTGATGAAACAGACCTACGGGGCCCGAAACGACAGCACCTCCTCGGCCTTCAGCGCCCTCCTCGGACGCTGATCCATACCGGTGGTCAGCGGTCCCGGCTCCGGCCGGGCTTGTGCTGTTCGTGCGTCCGGCGGCGCTTCTCCGTCATGCGGTGAAGCTCCTCCCCCCACTCGTTCAGCGCTTCGGGATCGTCCACGGGCATGGCGGGTGGCCGCTTGGGGTGGACATTCTTCAAATCGCGCTTGCGTCCCATGCCGATGTAACCCTGCACCTTCTGTTTCCGTTCAATGCGGATGGTCCCATTCGTGGACCCCATTCAACACGCCCGAACGATGAACAGAACACACGCTTCCCTCGCGGTCCTCGCCGCCTTGGCTCTTCTCGTCTCTGCCACAGGGTGCACCGCCGTTTCTGGCCTGCAGACTTCCTCCTACAAGGGCAATCAGGACCAGACCATCATCGTGATGGGCAACGGCATCTCCTACCTCGGAGACTGAGGCCGCGCCGGTTCGCGGATCAGCGGACCACCAAACGACGGGTCCCCACGCCCTCAACGTGCAGGAGGTAGCCCCCTAACGGCAACCCCGTCACATCGAAAGACGTCCCCACTCCCTGTCTCACGCTTTGCCCCATGGCATTGCGCAGGGTCCATTCAGGGTTCGCTCCGGTACCGTGGAGCACCGTGCGGCCCACGGCAGGATTGGGAAAGACGGTAAACGGCTCGGATTCCGACTCCTCCACAAACGAGGTGGGTCCGACCACCACGGCGCACGTCCCGATGCCACCGGCATCGCCACCGGTCACGACCCACCCGGCCCAGCTCGGCGCCATGGCGGCCTTGAAGCGGTTCTCCAGCAATCCCGGATTCTGCCCCGTGCCGATCGGTCCGGGCTCCCACACCATGGAGGTCGATCCTGACCCCCATTCGGCTTGGCCATAGGTCGTCGTAATCCCGGCCCCCGATTCATCGACGCCGCCGAGGGCAAACCAGTTCGCATCCTCTCCCATCCGGGCCATGCCGTGGTAGCTGTGCCGCGACGCCATGTCGAAGGCCGTCCACGTTGCCGAAGCGGGATCGTAGATCGCCCCTTCGGCCAGTCCCGTGAACAGATTGGCCGCCTCATCGAAGACCCGGCCCCCGGTCAGGATGACCCCATTCTCCCCATCCGAGGCCGGCAACGTCCACGCCGCATGGTTGTCCCGGGCCACCGGAAGCGCGGCCACAGCAGACCACGTGTCCGTCAAGGCATCGTAGACTTCACAACTGGACAGCTGGAATCCTTCCGCCGCATTGAATCCCCCTGCCGCGAGGAATTTGCCCTCGCCCAACGGCGTCAAGGTGTGGGACGCCCGGGCCGTCAGCATCGGCGCTGCCTCCGTCACCGTGAAGCTCACCACATCGAGGATCTCGCACGAAGCCGTTTCCGACACCCCATTGAATCCTCCGGTGATGAGCAATTTGGTCTCCCCCATCCACACCGCGCGGTGGTGCGTGCGCGGAGTCGACATCTCCGGCCCCGCCGTCCACACATCCGAGGACACATCATAGAATTCTGTCGTGGACAGGGCATCGATGCCATCATACCCCCCAAGAACAAGGGCCTTGGCCCCTCCGAAGCCAAACGCCTGAAAATCCTGACGAGCCGTCGACATGGACGCCACGGGAATCCAGGATTCCGGCTCATAGCCATCCACAGCAGACACCCCCAATTCGACCGTGGCCAACGCCTGATCCCCATCGCTGCCTCCAATGGCCAGCCAGCTCCATTCTTCCTCCAACCCTTCGATGCCGAGGCTCACCATCTCGTGGGCTTCCCGGAATTCAATCAGGTTGACACAACTGTAGACATCGAACGGCACTTGGGCAAGCAGCCACATCGGGCTGAGGAGCAGGACGGCCAGAATGAATCGCATGCCGACAAGGTCTGTCTCTTGAGACCGAAATGCAACCCGACCAGACTCAGGAGAACCGCTTCACCCCACGGACGATCAGCAGAGCAAGACCCCCAACGACGAGGCCGAGCAGACCGTCCACGAGCAGACTGGGCCAGCCGTGGAACAGGTGATGGACGGCCTCGATGTGGTGAAAGATGCCGCCGGCGACGAGCAACAGCGCCACAGTGCCGATGTGGCCGATGATGCGGATGAGAATGGGCAGGGCCCGGACCATGCCACGGCCGAGGGATTGGGCCCACGCCTCCTCGCGTTCGGCCAACGCCAAACCGGCATCATCCATCCGGACGATGAGGGCCACGAGGCCATACACCCCAACCGTCGCCACCAAGGCAATGATGGACACCACCAGGACCTGAACGAGGAGATCAGCGTCGACGACCTGGCTCAGGGCAAGGATGATGATTTCCACCGACAGGATGAAATCCACCAGCACGGCAGACCGGATGCGGGCCTTCTCATCGGGCCGCTCCGAAGCTGAATGGTTCGGATGATGCGGTCGGACCATGTGGACGACCTTCTCCACCCCTTCATACGCGAGGTACACGCCCCCCGCGATGAGAATCGGCTGGATGAGCCAACCGGCAAAAGCACT
>WTID01000303.1:0-1444 GCA_011522855.1 Flavobacteriales bacterium | reverse complement strand
CAAGAGATCCAACCCGACCGAGATTGTCAGGAAACAGAACACGCAGGAGGCAGAATATTTTCGCTCCCCGATCTCCGACCGAGGCAACCCATACCTGACTCACCCCGTCTTGTACCCGATGCGCAAATCAATTCACCTGCTTCTGATTGGACTCACCGTCGCCGCGCACGCTCACGCGCAATGCCACTTCATCGGCCTGTCCGTCTCCGCATCAGACAGCACCTCGGCACAGCTCTATCACCCGGGCTACTTCTATTTCGGAACTGCAGACGGGACAAGCGGAGTGGAAACAGTCTGCGAATGGACCGTCCTTGACATGGAGGGCAACGTCCTTCATGAAGCAGAGACGTCCGGAGATTGGGACAACCAGTCGTTCATGCACTTCACCCACGGGATGTCTGTAGCAGACTCCATGCGGGTCGAGCTCGTTTTGACCAACCCCCTCGAGGAGCACCAGTGCTGCGTCTTCGACACCTTGATCTGGGAAGAGACCCAATCGCCCTTGGGCAACAGCGCCTGGGGCAACTGGAGCACAGAAACCGACGGGTATGCCCAGGGGGTGGAATGCGGCACAAATCTCGTAGAGCCAGAGCACGCAGCACCCCTCATTCTCTATCCCCAGCCGGCGTCAGAGTCCATTCGCCTCCACGGACTGAAATCCCCCGCCACAGTGTGCATTTTGGACGCCACCGGCTGCGAACAACTTCGGCTCAGAATCGAGGATCATCGGGAGGCCGTGGACATCCGCACCTTGCCCTCCGGTCTGTATTTCCTGACCCTTCTCCCAACAACGGGACCGGCGACAATGCACCGGTTCATCAAGGAATAATCCCGCCGGGTTTTCTCCGTTCTTTCCACCATGTCAGAAACCGATTGGGACGAGCTAGAGGAGGTTTATCGACGGGATCCGGCAGCGTTTGCAAGGAACCTCGACCAACATGAATTCTCGGCAGAATCACGGTCCATCTGGCTGGCCCGGCTCAAAGCCGATGGACATGGCACTGCCGTTCAAGAGTCCAACCAACACTCCCTCTCGTTCCACTTTCCGCTGGCAATCGGAACACTGATCGCGCTGCCTTTCTGGATGCAGTACTGGCGGGATGGCGGGTTCGATCCGACCTGGGCCTTCCCATGGTTCGGCCTGCTGGCCACCCTCCCGCTGATGGGCTGGCACACGTGGCACGCAGACTCCGGCCACCGTCGCCGCCTGGCGTGGGGATTGGTCTCCGCCGTGGGCGTCACGCTCGTTGTCGTGGCCTTCCACCACGTGTTCAAGGACTGGCCATCCACGTTTCAGCTGGGCCGAGCGGAGACAGAATCCAACACCGCACTCCTCGAACAGGCCAAGCTCGGCCTTCAGGCCCACGACCTGATGCTCTTCCACGCCCCGCTCCTGCTGCTCGGCCTCACCGGCGCCGTCTGGTGCCGGCGAACGGGCGAGTCG
>WTID01000263.1:4830-6732 GCA_011522855.1 Flavobacteriales bacterium | reverse complement strand
ATCGGTGTGGACCTGGAGGTCATGAGCCAGGAACAGGCCGACTACATCGGGGTTCCGGTCAACGGTCCCTTCAAGGGCGACGCCTACCGCTACTGATCGGCCCGTCCGATTCGAATCGAAAAGCCCCGGCCTGAGCCGGGGCTTTTTCGTGCGCGGTGGTGGATCTGGTCGGCCGTCAGTTTCGGATGGAGAGCACCGGTGGAATCCAGGTGGTGGTGTACCGCTCGAGCGGAGCGGTGGTCGGGCCTTGGATGATGGACCCGTCGAAGATGTACCATTGAGACCCGCTGCACGGGTCCTCGATGGTGTAGCCGTCCGGGGAGACGGTGCATTGGCACCCCGCTCCCACGTCCCATGTCGCGTGGCGGTCCAGCACCACGAATTCGTCCAGCGTGTACCGGTACACGATGAGGCCCCGGCTGCCTCCGGAGATGTAGAGCCAATTGTTGGGGAAATTGAGGTTGTTGTAGGCCGGCAGGCTCAGGTTGAGGTCCACCTGGACATCCACGTAGGGGATGACGCCCGGGGTGTCGACGCACCCGGAGAGGGGCAGGAAGGCGAGGGCGAGCAGGCCGGCCGAGCGGCAAAGGAGGGGACGAATCATGCGGAAGGGGTGCGGAGGCCGAGCGGATCCTTCGGAGTGCCCGGGATGAAGTCCTTGAGATAGAAAGGCTCGAAGTCGGCCACGTCCTCGGTGCGGCCATCGCGGAGCCGCTCGAGGGCTTCTGGAAGAAGGTCCGCCGCGCTCGGGTAGGCGGCTTGGAACCGCCAGTCGGCTGGATGGCCGGCGAGGGTCTCGGCGCACTTCTCGGCACCGTCCCCGATGAGCAGGGCAGGGCCGCCAGACAGCTCGGGTGCGAAACCGCCGTCCACGATGGCCGCCGTGGGACGGCCCTCGGCGTCGAGGGTGAAGATCTCCATGCGGCGGGCGTCGATGGCAGGCAGAATGCGCTCCGGCGTGTCGAGGAAGTCGGGGTGGGTTTGTCCACCAAGGTGGCGCAAGGCCTGCAGCGGTGAGGGGGCGACCAGGGGAAGGCCGAGGCCGGCGCAAATGCCCTTGGCGGCGGAGGTGCCGATCCGGAGGCCGGTGAAGGAGCCGGGGCCGCATCCGACGGCCACAGCGGTCAGTGCGCTGCGCTCCGTGGCGGTCTCGCGCAGGACCTCGTCGATCAGCACGTGGAGCCGTTCGGCATGCTGGTGGCGTTCTCCGGCCTCATCCCGCCGGGCCACGCAGTCTCCTTCCGGCGTCGCCAGGGCGACCGAGCAATTGAGCGTGGCGGTCTCCAGCAGGAGGATCATGGATCAGTTCGTGGAAATGGACACGGAGAATCCGCTGCCCGACTCCGCGTTTTCTTCCTTGTTTGACGGGGAGACGGCGTCCCCGTCCTCCAGCTTGCGGCTCAGCAGGTCGTAGGGCCCTGTGATGACCTTGGCGCCCTCGGGGAGGGGGCTGAGCAGCTCGATGTTGGTGTTGTCCTGGATGCCGGTCTCGATGTCGTGGCGGACCGCTTTGCCGTCCTCCACCAGAAACACGCAGAGGCGGCTCGGTGCGGCTTCGTCTGCGGTGTCCGGCCGGGTGGTGACGGCCCGGATGGGGACGGTCATCACGCGGTTCTTGACCTCGGTCTCGATGTCGACAGTGGCGGACATGCCCGGGCGGAAGGGCGTCCAGGTGCTGTCGCGTCCCGCGAGCAGGTCCCGATGGCCTTCCGGCAGGATGCGCACCTTGACGCTGAAGTTGGTGACGCTTTCGAGGCTGAGCCGGGCGGTTCCGGCGGCATTGAGCGCCGTGTTGCCGATTTCCGTGACGATGCCGAGGAAATCCCGGTCGGTGTAGGCGTCCACTTCGATGCGGGCGGTGTCCCCGAGCTGGACCTTGACGATGTCGGACTCGTTGACCTC
>WTID01000263.1:0-4730 GCA_011522855.1 Flavobacteriales bacterium | reverse complement strand
CCGCGTCCGGAGTAGAAGTCGAGGATGGAAATGCGGAAGATCAGGTCATACCGGGCGCGCAGGGCCTGCAGCCGGGCGGAGTCATACCGGTTGCGGGCCTGGGTGTAATCCACTTGGGTGGAGGCGCCCTGCTCGAATCGCAGTTGGGCGTTGTCAAAGGCGAGTTTGGCCGAGGCTTCGGCACGCTCGGCCGCGGCCAGGGTCTGGGTGGCATTCCGGGCATCGCGGTGGGCGCGCTCCACGGATTGCTGCAAGGTCTGCCGGGTCTGGTCGAGGGCGAGTTCGGTCTGTTCGATGCCGATTTCGCTCCGCCGGACCCCATTGCGGACGGACCATCCATTGAAGATGGGCACCGACAGGCTGAAGAAGAGGCTCTGGTTGACGTTGGAGCTGATCTGGTCGCTGAAGGGCCGCGTCCGGTAGTCGTTGTAGGTGAGGGCGCTGGAGAGGACCGGCTCCAGGCTTGTCTCGGTCACACCGATGGTGAAGACCTCGAGGGTGGGATCTCCGACGGGTTCCTGCGCGGCGCCGGAGAAACCGGAGCCGTAGCTCCAGCTGGCGGACAGCCTGGGCAAGCCGGTGGTCTTGGCGAGGTCGAGGCCGATCTGTTGCTGGCGGATGCGGGATTCGCCCGCCTTGATTTCGGGGAAGGAGGTCAGGGCGGATTCCAGCACGCGGTCGAGGGCGGGGAGGGTCGGCAGGTTGCCCACGCCGCTGAGGTCGGGCCGCTCGATGGCGAGGTTCTCGGCATCTTCCGGGCTCAGGCGCATGGCCTGGGCGAGTTGCAACCGGGCGAGCGCGACGTCGCCTTCCGCGGCGACTTCGGAGGACTGGTCGGAGGCGAGCTGGGCCTGCAGATCGAGCAGGTCGGATTCGGGGGAGGCGCCGGCGTCGACGAAGGCCCGGATGCGGGTCACCTGGGTCTCGGTCGTGCGGACGTTGAGGGCCGCGATTTCCAGGGCATCCTCGGCAAACATGAGGCCCAGAAAGGCGCTGGCCACCTGGAGGGCGACGTCGTTGCGCGTGCTTTCGAGGTCGTGCTCGGCGGCGACCCGGCGCTCCTCGGCCTGATCGAGGCGGAGGTGGTTGGCCATGCCCCCGAAGAGGGTGATGCCCGATCCCACGCCCATGGAGTTGGACCGGATGCGGGAGGTGGCGAACTGGTTGGTGAACGGGTCAATGGTCTGTCCCCAGTTGTATCCGTGGGACGCACTGCCGTTCAGGTTCGGCAGGAAGGCCGCCCGGGCCTCCTGGACATCGATGTCATTCCCGGCCAGGCCGAGCTTGCCTTGCCGGACCTGCAGGTTGTTGTCCTGCGCATGGGCAATGGCACGGTCGAGGGACCATGACGTCGTCTGGGCCTGGAGCGGGCCGGACGCGACGAGCAGAAGGAGAAGAAGGGGTCGGGTGAAACGAAGGGGGGAAATCCTCGGCGGCATGGCGGGGGGGCAGAAGGCTGCAATCACCCCACGAAAGTACGGCGCCCGTTCAAGCGGGCATCAAGGGGGTCCTCAGTGGGACAGGACCTCGATCTCGACGCGGCGATTGGCTTCGTGGTGCCACGCGTAGATGGGGTCAGGGAAGAGCAGGGCATCGGCGCCGCGGCCCCCGGCTTCGAGGCGTTCGGCGGCCACGCCCTGCTTGACGAGCCAGGCGATGAGGGACTCGGCCCGGCGCTCGGAGACCTTTCGGTAAAAGGCGCGGCTCCGGCGGCCATCGGCGCCATTGGCATGGCCGATGATCCGAAGGTGGACGTCGGGGTTGGCTTCGAGCCAGGCGAGGAGTTCCTCGGCCACCTCGAAGCTCTTCGGATGGAGACGCTCGCCATTGCCCTGGAAGTGGATGCCCAGAATGTCGGTCCGGAGACCGGGCGCCAGGGGGCGCAGGGCAATCCGGATTTCGGGTTCGCGGAGCAGGTCGGGCCAGAACGACTCGGCATGGAACATGTGGCCGGGCTTCTGACCGATGACGGTGTGGCGGCGGTGCGGCACGATCTGGAGGAGCGTGTCCCCCACGGCGGACCAGCGGCCGGGGCGGCGATTCTGGTACCCGAAGAGCACGACGTCACATTCAGAAGGCAGGCCGTCTTGCTCCACGGTCAGCTTGAATTGGCCGGTACCCAGCAGGGTCTCGGCCGGATCAATGGCCCGTTCGGCTGTGAACTGGGCCTCGGCGGGCAGGGAAATCAACAAGGAGAGGGCCAGGGCGAGAAGGGTCAGGCAGACATTCTGCCAACGCTGGCGGGCAACAAGCTGGTCGAGCATGCATATAATTTACGCATTATTCGACGAATTTCCACTTTTTGAAGATTAAATATCCAATTGTGCCGAGCAATATATATGGCACAGCCATGATGTACAGGATGCCCTGGTTGATGCCCCGCCCCACAGCACCCTCGGCGGCACTGTCCTCCGCCACGGCCTTGCACATGACGCATTGGGCCTCCATGACCTCCACCGGCACCACCAGCAGGCCGAGGGCCAGAAGGAGGGGAAGGAGACGAAGGGCGCGCATCAGTAGGGGTAGTAGGGGGAGATCATCAGGTAGACGATCACTCCGGTCGCCGTGACGTAGAGCCACATCGGCATCGTCACCTTCGCGATTTTCCGGTGGCGCTCGATGTCGCCCATGAGGCCGCGGGCATAGCTGAAAAGGGAGAGGGGGACGATGGCCACCGACAGCAGGATGTGCGTGAGGAGGATGATCAGGTACACCGTCCGGATGGCGCCTTCTCCTCCGAATTTGGTCGACTCGGTCAGCAGGTGGAAGACCACATAGCTCACAAGGAACAGAGCCGAGAGCGTCAGAGCGGCCGTGTTGAGCGCCCGGTGCCGGGCAACGAGGCCCTTGCGGATCGACATCAGGGAGACCAGGAGGCAGCTGAAGGCGGAGGCGTTGAGGATGGCATTCAGGCGCGGAAGCCAGTAGACGCGGCGCAGCGTCTCCTCAGAGAGCCCCTCGGCCGGGGGAATGAGAAACAGGGCGAGCACCACAAGCGGGATGGCGATGCTCACGGTCCAGACGAAGCGCTGGACGGCTTTGGGGTTGGCGGTCGGGGTGCTCATGGCGTGTCTCGTGCATCCGTGCGGGCGAGAAGCCCATACACATCTTCCAACATCCGGTCCACGTCCGAGGTTTTCGTTCCGTCATAGGTGCCGCGGATGTGGCCCTCGGCGTCGACGATGAGGATCTGGTCGGAATGGAAGAAGCCCCCGGCCGCGGTGTCGCTCGCCAGGGCGGTCAGGAGGTACCCTTCTTGCAGCAGGTCGTACAGGTCGTCCTTGGGGCCGGTCAGGAAGCGCCAGAGGTCGGGGTTGGCCCCGAGGCGGTCCGCATAGCGGCGCATGCGTTCCGGGGTGTCGTTGGTGGGATCGACGGTGTGGGTGAGGAGGGTCACCCGGTCCGAGAGCCCGTCGGCGGCGAGGCGGTCGTGGACCCGCGCGAGCTGGGAGCTGATGACCGGGCAGATGGTGGGGCAGGCGGTGAAGAAGGCGTCCACCAGGCGGACCTTGCCCTCCACATCGCGGTGGCTGCACTCGCGGCCAAGCTGATCGGTCAGGGCGAACTTCGGCACGGTGTGGAAGAGGGTGTCGGCGGACCCATCGGCGGACCGCACGACCTCGCGGTCGCCGAAGTAGGGCAGCGCGGGTCGTTCGAGCCGGGCGAGGTTGGCCTTGCGGGCCTCCAGCTTGCGCTTCTTCAGCAGGGCGATGTCCTCCACTGCGTCGCCGATCTCGTGCTCGCTCGAGGCGAGGTACTTCTGACGCACATACCCGCGGTCATCGATGAGCAGAAGGGTGGCCACGTTGAAGAGATCGGCCGAGTCCCGGGGGACGCCCAGGTCCTCGGCGATCATCCGGTCAATGACCGTCTGGTCCCCCGTGAGGAACCGCCACTTGTCCGGGTACCGGTTGTAGCGCTCGTTGCGTTCCACGTAGCGACGAAGCCGGTCTGGCGTGTCGTGCTCGGCGTCCAGCGTCAGGCACAGGAGGCCGACGTCCGGCTCGTCGCGGTACCGCCAGTTGGCCCAGAGCAGTTGCTGGGTCATGGTGGCGAGGTGGGGCGTCGTGATCGTGTCGGTGGTCATGAACGCGACCAGCCAGAAGGTGCCGGCGAGGTCGTCCCGTCCCACGCTTCGGCCGCCCTGGTCGGTCAGGTCGAAGGCGGGCAGGCGCCGGGCGCCCAGGGGCGTCGACACACGTTCACCCGAAGGCGAGAAATAATCGAGGTCCCCGAATTCGTGGCGCATGCCCCGCCCGAGAACGAGGAGCAACAGCAAGGGGAGGCCGGGGAGGGCGGCCACGAGGAGGAACCGTTTCCAGCCGCGCCGGCGGCCCGGGGTCGGTCCTTCCATCAGCGATCAGTGGAACATGAGGTCCAGCCCGAAGTGGGCGGCGCCTTCCGTCAGGGCGATGAAGATCAGGTAGGCGATGAAGACGAAGTAGGGAATGATCACCACGTTGCGCAGGTTCTTGCGCTCGTCTCCGAGGTGCATGAAGGTCATCACGATGTACCCGGCCTTGAACAGGGTCAGGATGATGAAGGTCCACTTGATGGCCGTCCACGTGAAGGTCTCGCTCCGCTTGAACATCACGCCCATCCCCACCTCGATGGCGGTGATGACGGACAGGATGACCGTGACCATGTAGATCTTCTTGCGGATGGCCACGCCTTCCTCCTCGCTGTGGTGGGCGTTGAGGGCGTAGCTGTCGTTTACGATGAGGTCGTCG
>WTID01000257.1 GCA_011522855.1 Flavobacteriales bacterium | reverse complement strand
GTGCTCATGCTGTTCTACGCGTCGAGCAGCATCAACGGCATCCTGTCCGGGCTCAATGAGGCCCATCACCTGGAGCGCAAGGGCAATTGGCTGCTCCTGCGGGCCATGTCCATGGTGCTGATGGTGGTTTTTTCGCTGTTCCTGATCGTGGCCGTGTTGCTCATCATCTTCAGTGGTACGGTTCTCGACTGGCTGACGGCCCATGGGCTGGTGGCGCTGGAGGACTTGCCGCTCATCCAGCTTGTCCGTTGGGGGGTGACCATCGCGCTGCTCTATGCGACCATCGCGGCCCTGTTCAATGCGGCGGACTTCTCGAAGGAGCGGTGGCGCTTCATCACGCCCGGGGCGTTGGCCACGACCTTGCTCATCCTGCTGACTTCCGTGGCCTTCGCGTGGTTTGCCACATCGCTGTCGAGCTACAACCGGCTGTACGGTTCGCTCGGCACCTTGCTCCTGCTGCTGGTCTGGCTCAATGTGAACTGTTTCCTTCTCATCCTCGGCTTCGACCTCGACACGGCCCTCAACAAGGCCCGCAAGGGTGGAGAGCGCGCCGATTGGATGGATGGAGGTTCTGACGAACCCGCTTAATTTGACCCCATGATTCGCCTCGTCCTCACCGCCGCCTTGACGGCCCTGACCGTTTCCCTTTCCGCCCAGAGCCTCACCGGCAAATGGAAGACCATCGACGACGAGATCGAGGGCCGGGTGAAGAGCATCGTGGAGATCACCGAACAGGACGGACGCTACTACGGCACGGTTGTGGAACTGTTCCGTCTGCCGGACGAGGACCAGGATCCCCACTGTGACAAGTGCGGCGATGACCGCAAGGACCAGCGCGTGTTGGGCATGCAGATTGTGCGTGACATGGTCGCTGAGGAGGGCGAATGGGACGAGGGCACCATCTGCGATCCGAAGAATGGCCGCATTTACGACTGCAAGATGTGGTTCGAGGAGGGCGAGCCCGATGTGCTCAAGGTCCGCGGATACTGGGGCTTCCTGTACCGCACCCAGGAGTGGATCCGTCAGTGACCCCCGCCGGATTTCCCGATTGATTTCATCAGGAAGGCCGTGGCCTCCGGGGCCAGGTTGAGTCCCCGTGATGCTCCCGCGGCCCAGAGCGTCATGCCCACACTCTTCACGAGCAGGGAGACGAGCGGGTGAAGCCCGGGCGTCCAGACCATGAGGAGTCCCGTTGGGACGGCGAGGCACAAGACGATGCCCAGGGAACGGAGGTCTGGGGTGAACCGCTTCCAGATCCGCCAGACGACCCATTGCCGGAAGGTGATGGAGATGCCCATGGCGATGAGGGTGGCCAGGGCGGCGCCGTGCAGGCCGAGGCCGAGGCCGGAATCCGGGATGAACACCAGGTTCAGCGGGATGGCGAGGGCCACCATCGTCCAGTTCAGGGCGATGAGCCAGCGAAAGTGGTCCGATTGGCCGATGAGGATGGCGCTGCCGGCGGCACTGCCTTGCATGACGCGGAAACACCCTACGGTGAAGATGACGGCCCCAAGCCCTTGGAAGGCGGCGGGCAGAAGGTGGTCCAGCTCGGGCAGGCAGGCGGTGATGCAGGCGAGGATCCAGCCGGAGGTGAGCAGCAGGGTCCTGTGGTTGAGTCGGACGAGCCGCCAGGCTTCCGTGTGGTCCTTGCGGTCCATGGCCTCGGCGATGAGCGGTTGCCACAGCCGGGTGATGGCCCGCTGGGGAATCTGGGTGACGGCCGCAATGAAGGAGGCGATGGCGAACAAGGGCACCCATTCCGTGGACATCAGCCGGCCGACCATGATGATGTCAATCTGGTTCAGGATGACCCACGCGCTGTTGCCGAGGATCATCGTCCCGGAATACCGGCGGAGTGAACGGAGGAATTCCCGGTCCCGAAGGCCCCGCAGGTCGATGCGGAACCGGTTGGCCACCGCCTGCGCGACGAGGACGGCGAGGACGACGACGTAGAGGCCGATGAAGGCAGGGAGGAATTGCGGCTTGGTGACGATGCCGTAGCCGACGGCCAGGGCGAGGAGCAGGTAGCCGACCTTGAAGAGGGTTTCCTTGGCGAAGGTGGCCAGTGCCGTCTTCAACCGGGAGGTGAGGAACCCGATGAAGTAGATCTGGGCCGTCTGCAGGCCGGTGAGCAGGGCAATGGGCCGCACGGCGTTGCGCTGGTCTCCCTGCAGACCGAACAGATCGGCGGTGGTCTCCGGGAAGAGCAGGGCGGGGACGACGATGAGCACCGAGAACAGCAGCAATCCAGGTTGAGCCAGCGATCCATAGAGCTGTGGGAGGGTGTCGTCCCGGCCACACCGTCCTTTGAACCGGTTCATCGAGGAGGACGAACCGAAGGCCAAGATCGGACCGAGGGCGGTCGCCCAGGCCGCGGAGAACCGGACGAGGCCCCAGGTGCTGAAGTCGCCCGCAAAGGCCCACGGCAGGACCACGAGGTTGTTCAGGCCGCCCATGGCGAAGCCGAACAGGATGCTCATGAAGTTGCGCAGGGCTTGGACGGGGACGCGGTGGCGGGCCATGGTCAGCGGGATTCTGCGGTGAGGGCGTTGAGGCTCTGGGCCAGACGGGCGGTGAGGGCGCGACGGGTGTAGGCGAAGCGGACGCTTTCTGGAGTGCCCGGGTGGTCCATCAGGGTGTCGAGCAAGGTGAAGGCCGCATCCGCATCGTCGTAGCCGATGGAGGGGAAGCCCCATTCGCCGACCAGATCGGTCAGGTCGCTCGGGGATGGGGTCACCACGGCCATGGGCTTGCCGAGGGCGAGGTATTCGAAAGCCTTGCCCGGGATGGCGTGCCGGCCGCTCTCCGATCGGTTCTGCAGGATGAGCAAGCCGTCCATGGCGGCCATCGCGGAGACGGCCTCGCGGTGGGCAACATATCCGTGGTCGGTCCATTGGTCCGGCAGGTGCTGATCGAGATCGGCCCGGACTTCGGGATTGACCACGCCATAGAAGTGGAGGTGGATGCGGCGGCCTTTCTCCTGGTTCCAGCGCGCGATGCCCTCCCAGAGGCCCGGGGCGTTGCGGATGGGGAAGACCGAGCCGAAGTGGCCGAGATTCCATGTCTCAGCTCTATCCGTAGCCTCTGTTTCCTCACTGTTGTCGCTGACGGAGGGGACATCGTCCTCGTCCCAGCCGTTGGGGATGAGCTGCAGTTTGTCCTCGGCTCCGGGGTGCACGGCGAACGATGCGCGGATGCCCTTGCTCGTCATCAGGGCCACGTCACAGGCGGCCACGACGTCTCCCTCCATTTGCAGGTGTCGCCGGCGGGTCCGGGCGGTGGGCAGGAAGTCTTCGAGGTAATCCATCTCCCGCCACGGGTCCCGGAAGTCGGCCATCCAAGGCAGGCCGGTCGCCTTCCGGAGGTCCAACCCGATCAGGTGCACGCTGTGGGGTGGCCCGGTGGTGATGATGGCCTCGAAGGGCTGCCCGTCGGCTTCCGCCTGGCGGAGGTGACGGTGGGCCGCGCGGCCGGCCGGTTTGCACCAGAGCACGCGGGGGTCGGGCAGCAGGACATTGCCCCGAACCCAACGGACCAATCGGTCCACCGGTCCCGATTTCCGGTTGCCGGAACCGAGGCGCTCGGCGCCTTGGCGGCGGACCAGGGACAGGGCCGCCTCATAGGGTTCGAAGATGGGCACCCGGAGGACCTCCACGTGGGCGGATACCTCGGTCTCGAGGGAGGGGTCCAGCACGGGATAGGCTGCGCCGTCGGGCACGAGAAGCGTCGGCCGCCAGCCGTGGTCGGGGAGGTGCTTGGCGAATTTGAGCCAGCGTTGGACGCCGGGTCCCCCGGCCGGAGGCCAGTAGTAGGCGACGATGAGCACCCTCCGCTCGGTGGGGTGTTCGTCTTCGGTCCGGGGGCCGTCCTCCATGTCGGAAATCTACTCCAGCACGAGGCAATCCGCGCAGTACCGGCTGTCGGTGTTGTGCCGGATGTCGACATCGTGTTCGTGTGGGCGGAGGACGTGGATGACCCCTTCGAGCCAGGTCTGGAGTCGGAGGTCGTGGTCCGGTCCAAGGTCGGATTCCCCTTGCCAGGACAGGGTCAGCAGGCTCGATTTGTCGCCATCTCCTTTGCGTCCGGCGCGGATGGAGGGACGGATGCGGTCCGCCTCGGGGTGGCTGGCCCGGAGCATGGCGGCGTAGAGCAGGAGTTGGAGGGCCTTGTCGTGCTGGCCGTCGGCGAGCTTTTCCTCCCAATCGTCCTTCAACCGAAGGTCCTTCCCTTCCACCTTGCCGGTCTTGTAGTCGAGGACATGCCAGGTGACCTGGCCACCGCGCTCCCGCTTTTCCACGCGGTCGGCGAGGCCGTAGAAGGTGACGTGGCTCCCGTCGGAGAGGGCAAACGTCCGCCGCAACGGGGCCTCCATGCCCACCAGTTGGACGGTTTCGTCGCTTGTCCACGCCTCGAGTTCTTCCCGCACCCACCGGCCCACCATCGTGGCGGCCATGCGGAGGATGAGGACGTTTTCTCCGATGTCGATGCGGGCGCCCTCCTTCACGGAAAGCAGGGCCTCCTCCAACCGCGGGCGGATCTGGTCCCGCAGCGCTTCGAGGTGATGGGGGTGGAGCTGTTTCCCGACGGCCTGGCCCAGCCCGATTTCGATGGCCTTGTGGATGACGGAGCCGATGGTGCTCGCTTCGAGGTGCTCCTCCACGGAGGCCGCTTCTCCGAAGCCGAAGATGTAGCGGTAGTGGAACTGGCGGTTGCAGCGCAGGGCCTGGTTCAGGGCGGAAGGACTGATGCCGTTCAAGGCCATGTGGTCGATGGCGTCCTGGGCGAGGGGCGTCCAGGCGAGATCGGGCACGGGCGGGGCCGGTTCAGGCAGGGGGGTGGACCAATGCTGGGTCCGGACGGTGACCCCGGGCAGGGACTCTCCTGCCCACCGGGTCAGTTGGGCGATGTGGCGGCTGGGTTCCGTTCCGCCGTCTCCGAGGTCGGCGCCGACGTGCACGAGGTGCACGGTGCGGGCCCGGTGCAGCAGGCGGTGGAGGTAGGCGGCGAAGATGCCGTCCCGCTCCGGCCGTCCGGGCAGTTCGTTGGCGCGTTGCAAGTCGAGCGGCATGAAGCTGGGCGGCGGCGAACCGTCCGGCAGGATGCCTTCGTTGACGTCAAGCACGAAGACTTCGTCGAAATCGAGCCCCCGGCTTTCCAACAGGCCCAGCACCTGCAGGCCGGTGAAGGGTTCACCTTCGAGGTCCACGGCGTGTTGGCCCATCCACCGCTGCAATTGGGCCCGGGCATCGGCCAGTTCGGGTTCGCGTCCCAGGCGCTCCACGCACCGGATGTGCAGGGCCACGATGTCCCGGAATCCGGCCCAGGCAGCCGACAGCCAAGGATCGCGGATGTCGTCTTCCGCGTCCACGGACCAGGCGGCCACGGCTTCGAGAACGATTGAGGTGCCGTCGTCCCGGTGGTCGCGGGCGTGGTCGCGGGCCTTCCACCATGGGTTGAGTGCCTCGGTCACCGCAGGAAAGTCCGCCAAGTCGTCTTCGGTGATGCGGATCCAGGTCTTGCGGGCCGCCATCTGGGACAGGGCTTCGATGCGCGCGGCGGCGGCGGGTTGGAGGACCCGGGTAAACGGGTGGGCCAGCAGGGCCTTGAGGCGGCTGTGGTGCAGCCGGCCGCGGTCCCCATGCAGCCCGAGCAGGATGGAGAGGAAGCTGCGGAGGGGGGTCTTGTCCAGGGGAATGCCCATGGTGAGGTTGACCTGGCCGGCTTCCGGCGGCAGGGCGGTGAGCACTGTGGGGGCGAGGTCGGCCGAGGGCAGCACGATGGCGACGCGGTCGAGGGACCGGTCGCCGGCTTTTTCGAGGATGTGCCGGACGTATTGGGCCTGCAGGGTGCGCGAGCTGCAGGTGATCATTCGCCATTCCCGTCCGCCTCCGTCGCCGCGGGTGGCGTCGGCCATCGGGTGGGGGAGGTCCCCCCATTGGCCTTCCGGGACCATTTCACGGATGAAGCGCCCGGCTTCCATCCGGTTGCGCACGTAGGACACATCGGTGTCCCAGATCCAATGGCCCTTGCCGGCCCGGACGAGGCGCTCCACGGTCCGGCGCTCGGCCGGCGTCATGGCGTTGGCCCCGGCGATCCAGACTTCCCCGGTGACCCGTCCCAGCCAACCGTCCTCCTCGACCATGCGCCGCAGGAGGTGGGCCGTGGTGGTCGCATGGCGGCTGTCGAGGTGGGCATGGAAGGCGGAATACAGCGGAAGCAGGGAGTTCCATTGTTCGAGGAACCGCAACTGCCCCGGCCGAAGCTCGGGTTCGCCGAAGCTCCACGACTCGATGTCCTTGATGTTGCGCAGGTCGCGGAACACCTGACGGGCTTCCAGGAGGTGGTGGTCAATGGTGTTGAAGTCGCCCAAGGCGGCGAGCCCCCAGGGCTGGAACCGTTCGAAGGAGGTCCACTCCGGCAGGGTCAGCGTGGCCCGGCTGGCTTCGGCCACTTGCTGCAATTCCACGAGGAGCTCGAGCTTGGGGGGACAGGTGAGGCCGAGTTGCTCGCCCGCCCATTCGCCGAGGGTGGTGAACCGGGGAAGCCAGGTGCCCGGCGGGGTATCCCGGGCGAGGGCGTCCGCCATCTTGCGCGCGGCCCGACGGCCGGGAAGCAGCACGGTCAGCGACGACCACTCCGCGGTGGGGCGCTCCCGGATGCGGGCCATGAGCCCGCCGAGGAAGTCCCCTCCATCGATCATGGGCGGAGGCCGTTCTTGAGGAACCGTACGAAG
>WTID01000093.1 GCA_011522855.1 Flavobacteriales bacterium | reverse complement strand
CTGGAGGAGGAGGGGCCGATTTGGGTGGATGTGAGCCAGCCCGACGTGGCCTACCAATGGTCCTCTGGTGGCAACCAGCCGGGCGCTCTGCTGTCCGAAGCCGGAATCTACACGGTCACCTTGACCCTCTTGGCCAACGGCTGCCAGGATTCGGCCAGCATCGAGCTCATCGATTTCTGTCCGCAGGACAGCGTCTTCTTCCCCAATGCCTTCACTCCCGATGGGGACCTCGTCAACGACCGATTCGGCGGCTTCGCCGAGTCCATTGGCACCTTCCAGTTGGCCGTGTTCAATCGCTGGGGTGTGGAGGTCTTCCGGAGTGAGGAGCTGGACTTGCATTGGAACGGCCGCCTGCCCAATGGTGAGCTGGCGCCTTCCGGGATGTATGGCTATCGCGCGGTGTGGAGACCGCTGGCCGAGGACGGGGTGACCAATCTGCAGTTCCGCGAGAAGGTCGGAACCGTGACCCTCATTCGTTGACCTCGAGCAACCGGTTGACGTTGCCCAACGTGCCGAACACGACGAGCGTGTCCGTCTCCTGCACCGTGGTGTCGGGTCGGGGAATGCCGATGAGGTGCTCCTGGTCCTGCCCCTGTTCGCTGTAGGTGCGGCGGATGGTGATGAGGCGCAACTCGTAGCGGTTGGTGAGGTCGATGTCCCCGAGGGTGCGTCCAACGCATCCGGTCGGGGCCTTGATTTCGGCGATTTCGTAATCGTCGGGAAGTTCGAGGAAGCCCCGAAGGTTGGGGTTCATGAGCCGCTCGGCGACAATGCCGGCGAACTCGGTTTCCGGGGCGAGGATTTCCTCGACGCCCAGCTTGCGGAGGATGCGTTCCTGGTCGCGGCCCGAGGCCCGGACGATGACCCGAGGAATGCCGAGGTCCATGAGGTTCAACGTGGTCAGCACGGTCGCCTCGAAGTTCTCTCCGATGGCCACCACGGCGGCGTCCATGCCCTCGAGCTTCTGGCTGCGCAGGGCCTTGGGGTCGGTGGAGTCCATGGTGATGGCGATGGCCACCTCGTCGGCGACCTGCTCGACGCGTTCCTCCACGCAGTCGATGGCGAAGACTTCGGCCCCGCGGCCGGCCATTTCGAGGGCGATGCGGGAACCGTACTTGCCGATTCCGATCACCACATAGCGCATGCTCTTCATGGGTGCAATCTACTTCGCCGCGCGGAGGCCGTCCTCGAGGAGGACGAGGAATTGGGCCACGTCCGCAAACCGGTTGTACATCGGAACCGGGGCGAGGCGGATCACGGCGGGCTCCCGCCAGTCCACGATGACGCCCCGATCGGTCAGGTGGTCGAAGAGCGCCTTGCCCTGTCCGTGGGCGACGACGCTGAGTTGGCATCCTCTCGCCTCCGGGTCTTCGGGGGTCAGGATTTCAAGGTGGGCTCCCGTTGAGGCGGCGACGCTGTGGATGCCGCGTTCGAGGAAGGCCGTGAGGGCCAAGCTCTTCTCCCGGAGCCGGTCCATGCCCGCTTCCCGGAATTCGGCCAGGGCGGCCAGCAGGGCGGCCATGTTGAGCACCGGCGCGTTGGAGGTCTGCCACCCTTCGGCGCCGGGCATCAGGTCGAAGTCGGGCTCCATCAGGAACCGGCGGCTGGCCGAGTGGCCCCACCATCCCTCGAGGCGGGGGAGGTCCGGCCGGTTCTCATGCCGCTCGTGAACGAAGGCACCCGCCGTACAGCCGGGGCCGCCATTGAGGTATTTGTATCCACACCAGCAGGCGAAGTCGACGTTCCACTCGTGCAGTTGGAGCGGCACATTGCCCACGGCATGCGCGAGGTCGAATCCACAGGTGGCGCCTACCGCATGGGCGGCGGCGGTGATGCGTTCCATCGGCATCCACTGGCCGGTGTAGTACTGGACGCCGCAGAGCATCACACAGGCGAGGCGGTCGCCCTCCTGGGCGATGCGGGCTTCGATGTCCTCCGTCCGCAGGGTGTGCTCTCCCTCCCGCGGAGCGAGTTCGATGAGGTGGTCTTCCGGGTCGAGGCCGTGCAGCCGCAGCTGGGACAGGGCGGCATACCGGTCACTCGGGAAGGCGCCCTTCTCAATCATGAGCTTGGTGCGCTGCCCGTTGGGCCGGTAGAAGGACACGAGGAGCAGGTGCAGGTTGACCGTTAGCGCGTTCATCGCCACCACCTCCTGGGGCCGGGCACCCACGAGCATGGCCAGGTCCTCGGTGGCGAAGCTGTGGTAATCGACCCAGGGTCGCCGGCCGTGGAAATGCCCTTCCACCCCAAAGGTGCGCCAGTCCTCGAGTTCCCCCTCGATGAAGGTGGCCGCCTGTTTGGGCTGGAGACCGAGGCTGTTGCCCGTGAAGTAGAGGACCTCTCCATCGCCGTGGGGCGGCATGTGGAACCGATCCCGAAAGGAGGCCAATGGATCCGCGGCGTCGCGCTCCCTCGCTTCAGCGAGGAAGGCATTGGCTTCGGACCAGTTCGTCGTGACAGGGGGCATGGAGGTCGCGGTTCTCGGCCGACAAAGGAAGGGTTCCGGCGGCCATCGGCGCTAATTTCGCACCGAAAGCCACGCCATGTCCGAGACCCCCCACACCCGAGCCCGCAGTGCCGAACTGTTCGAGGAAGCCAAGCGCCGCTTCCCCGGTGGCGTGAATTCGCCCGTCCGCGCCTTTGGGGCCGTCGGGGGCACCCCTCTCTTTGTCGACCGGGGGGAGGGCGCCCACATCTGGGACGCTGACGGGCAGCGCTACATCGACTTCTGCTGCTCTTGGGGCCCGCTCATCCTCGGACACGCTCACCCCGTGGTGCAGGACCGCATCCTGCGGGCCGTGAAGGATGGCACATCGTTTGGCACGCCGACGCGCCTCGAGAATGAGCTCGGCGGGATGATCCTCGACCACCATCCTTATGCCGAACGCATCCGGTTCGTGTCCAGCGGAACGGAGGCGGCGATGAGCGCCATCCGGTTGGCCCGCGGCGTGACCGGCAAGAACAAGATCCTCAAGTTCGACGGCTGTTACCACGGGCACGTCGACGCCCTGCTCGTCAAGGCGGGCAGTGGGCTGGCGACGCTGGGCACCTCGACGTCCGCCGGAGTGCCCGAGGCCTACGCCCGGGAGACGCTCGTGCTTCCGCTCAACGATCTCGATGCCCTCGAGGCGACCATGAAAGAGCACGCGGATGACCTCGCGGTCGTGGCCATTGAGCCCATTCCGGCCAACAACGGTCTCCTCATCCAGGACGCGTCCTTCCTTCAGGGCGTGCGGGACCTGTGCGACCGGTACGGGGTGCTGCTGCTTTTCGACGAGGTGATCAGCGGGTTCCGAGTGGCCTTCGGTGGGGCGGCGGAGTACTACGGCATCCGACCGGATGTCATGGCCTTCGGAAAGATCATCGGAGGGGGCATGCCGGTCGGGGCCTATGCTGCTTCGGCGGAGATCATGGACCATGTGGCGCCGGTCGGACCGGTCTACCAGGCCGGCACCCTGAGTGGAAATCCGGTGGCCATGGCGGCTGGAGCGGGACAATTGTCCGTGTGTCTGCAGCCTGGATTCTATGAAGACCAGGAGCGTCGAACGCGCCGGTTGGTCGATCCGATCCTGGACCATGCCGAGCGCAACGGTCAGCCACTCCGCCTCTTCACGCGCGGCAGCATCTTCTGGCTGGCCTTCAGCGACCGCATCCACATTCGCCGGAGCAGCGAGATCGATCCGGACAGCATGGCGCACTTCAGTCGGCTTCACTCGGCCCTCCTCGAGCGGGGGGTCTATCTCGGTCCTTCGGGCTACGAGGTCGGGTTCGTCTCCGCCGCCCACACCGATGCGGTCATCGACGAGGCTGCTGCCGCCTTCACGGAGGCCCTCGACGAGGTCTTCGGCTGATTCAGCAGAGCAGGAGGAAGGCCGCGTCGGCGATGAGCAGCGCGTCCAGCACACCGTAATAGCCCAGGGGTCGATCCTCGCGGGCGGCCAGCACGGCGACGGCCATGGTGGCTGGCCCGAGGAGAGCATTCCACCCCGAGGCCGGCTGCAGCGTCCAACGCAGGAGGCCCGCCGAGATGAGGAAGATCAGCCCGAGGATCTGGGTGCCGTGTGTCCCGAGCAGCTGGGGCCAGGTGCGCATGCCGTCCGGGTCCCATCGGCGGTCGCGCAGATCGAATGGCAGGGTCAGGGCGGCAATCACGAGGAACCGCTCTCCCCAAAGGAGGACCGTGCCTTCCGGCAGTCCAGACTCCATTCCCGACGCCCACCAGAGGGGCCATAGGGCGGTGATGGTCGCCCAGGCTCCAGCAATCCACAGCATCTTGATGCCGGGAATTCGACGGAGGGACTGACGGATGCCACGCTCTCCCGGAAGTCCGGCATAGAGGACCGTGATGGCGACGCATGTGGCCAGCAGCGCGGTTGGCGTGCTGAGCCAGACCGAGCGCGTGGCCCGGAGGCCATCGGCCGTGAGGAGGAGGGGGGCCGAAGCCAAGGGCAGCAGGAGCAGGGCGACGAGTCGGATGCTGGGCCAGTGGTGGCGATGCCAGGCCAGATGGTCCGGACGGAGGCCGTCGGGCCGGGTGGATTTGACATGCCGTTGCCAGGTGTAGGCCCACCAAGTGGCGCTGCCCACGCCAAAGGCGAAGGCCCATTCCGATGGTCCGGTGAGGCCGTTTCCACCCAGTGCGAGGGAGCCCAGGACGCAGGCCGCGGCAGCCGCGGAGATGACCGCATTGGACCAGAGCAGATTCCGGGCATTCATGGACCGGAAAATTAGAGTAGCCCACACGGACGATACGATTATGAACACGCGGGTCATCAGGGTGTTGAACGGGTCTATTTTTGTTCTATCCACCGCATAGCACATGGCATCCGGAGCATTCGTCCAACGTCACCTCGGCCCGAGGGAGGAAGACCAGATCAACATGTTGTCGGCCACCGGCCACGACTCCATGGCCGCCCTCATCGCGAGGACCGTGCCCCAGGCCATCCTGAGTGAGGGGCCGATGGCCTTGCCGGAAGCGATGTCCGAGTCGGCCTATCTCGAGCACATTGATCAGCTGGCTTCGAAGAACACGCTGTTCCGCAACCACATCGGCATGGGCTACCATCCGACGGAAGTGCCCAGCGTGATCCGGCGCAACGTCATGGAGAACCCGGGCTGGTACACGGCCTACACCCCCTATCAGGCGGAGATTGCCCAGGGGCGTCTGGAGGCGTTGTTGAATTTCCAGACGATGGTTTGCGAGCTGACGGGCATGGAGCTGGCCAATGCCAGCCTGCTCGACGAGGCGACCGCCGCGGCGGAGGCCATGACCATGCTGTTCAATGCCCGGAGCCGCAAGGCCGCCAAGGCCGGCGTGAACCGGTTCGTCGTGTCCGACGGGGTGTTCCCGCAGACGTGGGCCGTGCTTCGGTCCCGGGCGGCCCACCTCGGCATCGACATCGAACAGCGTTCGGACTCCGATCTCGGACTCGACGAGACCACCTTCGGTCTGTTCGTCCAATACCCGGACGACCAGGGCCGGGTCGAGCCGCTGGCCGACACGATCGCCAAGGCCCACGCGATGGAGATTCGGGTCGTGGTGGCCACGGATCTGCTGGCCTGTGCTCTCGTCCAGTCGCCCGGTTCGATGGGTGCGGACGTGGTCGTCGGCAACAGCCAGCGGTTCGGCGTTCCGATGGGCTACGGAGGTCCGCACGCGGCCTTCTTCGCCACGCGCCTCGACTTCAAGCGCAATGTGCCGGGTCGCGTGATCGGAGCCTCCGTGGACCGGATGGGCAATGTGGCGTACCGCATGGCCCTCCAGACCCGGGAGCAGCACATCCGCCGCGACAAGGCGACCTCCAACATCTGCACGGCCCAGAGCCTGCTCGCCGTCATGGCCAGCATGTACGCCGTCTACCATGGTCCCGACGGACTGCGCCGCATCGCCGAGCGCGTGCACGGCTGGGCCACGGCCCTCGCCGAGGCAGGCCGGGCGGCTGGTGTCGAGCCGGTCCATGGCCGGTTCTTCGATACGGTGGTCTTCGCCATGGAGGACATCGGAGCCGTCATGGAGCGGGCCCAGCGCAAACGCATCAACCTGCGGTATTACCCGGATGGGGTTCACGTCGGGGTCGCCTTCCACGAGTGTACGCTTCCCCAGGACTTTTCCGACCTCTGTGAGGTGCTCGGGTTCCAGACCGTGCCCGCGCCGGGCAGTGTGACTTCGCCGCTCGAGGGGATGACCCGCTCCGTGGACTTCCTGCACCACCCGGTGTTCAACAGCCACCGCTCGGAGACCGCCATGATGCGGTACCTGAAGCATCTGGAGAACAAGGACCTTTCGCTGACCCATGCCATGATTCCGCTTGGATCGTGCACCATGAAGCTGAATTCGGCCACGCAGTTGCTTCCGATTGGCTGGGCGCCGTTCGCCCAGTTGCATCCCTTCTGCCCGCCGGAGCAGGCCGCCGGAACCCGGGAGATGATCGCCGATCTCGAACAGTACCTCTGTGAGATCACCGGGTTTTCAGGCATGAGCCTGCAGCCCAACAGCGGGGCGCAGGGGGAATACACCGGACTGCTCGTCATCCGTGCCTATCACGCGGCCCGCGGCGAATCCCATCGGGACATCTGCCTCATTCCGTCCTCCGCCCACGGCACCAACCCTGCTTCCGCGGTTATGTGTGGCATGAAGGTCGTCGTGATTGGGTGTGACAAGCACGGCAACATCAACCTCGACGAGCTCAAGGAGAAGGCCGCCGAGCACGCCGACCACCTCGGCGCCCTGATGATCACCTA
>WTID01000113.1 GCA_011522855.1 Flavobacteriales bacterium | reverse complement strand
CTTCAAGACCGATGCGAGAAAGACCGCGTGGACCGATTGCCGGCTGCGCGATGTCATCTTCGACCGCACTGACCTGAGAGAAGCCGACTTCCGGGGCGCGACCGATTGGATCATCGATCCCGCAGAGAACAGGTTGCGCGGTGCCCGCTTCGATGCCAGCGACCTGACCGGCCTGGTCCAGTCTCTGGGCATCCAGCTCGATTGACCGTTTGATCGCGAAACGTTGGAAACGATTTAACATCGATTTCGTTTCCACCCGGGACATCAAAGGGTACTTTTGCGGCTCGAAAGCGCATCAGGATGTCTCCAACCCTTCAAGGCACCGCCCAGGATACCCGGCTCGACGAGCTGCTGGATGGCTGTGAGCAGACGTTCCGACGCAACGGAGTCCGGGCCGTCAGCATGGACGACCTCGCCCGCGCACTCGGCGTCTCCAAGAAGACCCTCTACAAATACTGCCGCGACAAGGCCGACCTCGTGCTGCAGGTCTTCGACCGGATGTGCACCCGCCAGGACGCGCGCATCTGCGCCTTGAGCGAGAGTGGTGAAAACGCCATTGATGGGGTCATCAGCACCATGGAGTATGTCCAGACCGAGCTCCGGGACATGCACCCGAGCATGCTGTTCGACCTGCAGAAGTATTACCCGGCCGCCATGCAGCGCCTCGAGCAACACAAGCACGAGAACATGGAGGGCTACCTGCTCCGCAACATCGAACGCGGCCAGCGAGAGGGCTTCTACCGAAAGGACTTCGACGCCAAACTGATTTCCCGGCTCCACATGGCCATGGTCCAGACGATGACCAACCCGACCACCATCGAGGAATTCGGACGCCCCTTGTCCGAACTCCAGCAGGAGCTGCACGCCTATCACCTCCGCGGCATCGCCACCGAGGAGGGCATGGCTTATTACCACCAACGAAACGAGGCCACCCAGGCCCAAGCCGCCCCATGATCCGCTTCCCCCTTCCCCTCCTGTGCCTCCTGCTGCTGGCCGGCACCGTGGCCCAGGCCCAATCCGGCACCCGGCTGACCCTCGCCGAAGCCCAGGCCATCGCCAGCGAACGCGCGTACGCCGTCCGTTACGCCACTTTCGACAAGGAAGAGGCGGCCAGCAGCACCCGCGAAATCGTGGCCTCCGGCTTCCCCCAGATTGGCGGTACGGTGGAATACAACCGGTACATCGACATCCCGACGCAGGTCTCCAGCGGAGACATGTTCGGCTTTCCGGACTACCTGACCACTTTCCTCGGCGGCGTCGCTCAAGCGACAGGGGTGCCTCTCGACGCACCGCCGACCGATCCGAATGCCATTCAAGAATTCCAGTTCGGTGCGGAACAAACAATGACCGCCGGCATCACCGCCACCCAACTGGTCTTCAGCCCGAGCTATTTCGTGGGCATTCAAGCCGCCCGGGCCTACGCCAGTGCCATGGAAGCCGCGGAATCCCGCTCCGTGGCCGACGCCCGACGCGCCGCCGGTGAAGCCTATGCCTCCGCCCTCGCCGCCGAAGAGAATGTGGCCATCCTGCGCGAGGCAGAAGTCCTGGCCCAAGAAGCCTTTGAACAGGTCCGCGCCTTGGTCGATGAAGGCCTGGCGGAAGCCACCGATGCCGACCAGCTCGAACTCGCCGTCGCCGATGTCGCCCAGCAGCGCGCCACCGCCGAAAGCATGGCGCAGGTCGCGCTCGACGCCCTGAAATTCACCATCGGCATGCCCGTGGAGACCACCGTCCTCCTGGCCGACTCCTTTGAGACCCTCGAGGGCGTTTTTGATGGGGCCTCCGTCCTCGGCACCCCGTTCGACGCCATCCGCCTGCCCGAAATCCGGACCCAGGCCAAGAACCTCGAGCTGTCCGAACTCGGCATCCGCAACGAAAAGGCTGCCGGCCTGCCGAGCATCGGCGCGTTCTACACCAATCAGCGCAATGCCCAGCGCGACGCCTTCGACTTCCTTGGGGAAGGCAGCTGGTATCCCATCCAGCTCGTGGGTGTCCAAATGACCATCCCGATCTGGTCCAGCTTCGCCGGCAAGGAGCGCGTGGTCCAAGCCGAATTGACCCGCGACCGGGCCGCCACCGCCCTCGAGCAACTCACCGAGGCCGCCACCATCGAATACCGCGCCGCCGTGTCCGAGTATACCTCGGCCCTCGAACAGCGCGAGCAGGCCCGCCGCGGCCTCGACCTCGCTACCCGCATCCTCGACCGGACCCGCGTCCGCTTCACCGAGGGCCTGTCCAGCAGCTTCGACCTGACCCAGGCCCAGAACCAACGCGTCAGCGCGCAAGGCAACCTCACCCAGGCCACCCTCCGCTGGCTCAACGCCCACCTCCGTCTCCAACGCTCCCTCAACGCTTGATCCCATGATCCGCACCCTTTCCTTCCTGGCGGTTCCCGCCCTCCTCCTCGCCGCCTGCGGTGCTCCCGACAGCGCCCCGACCGGTGACGCTCCCGTTGAGGAGACCACCACGTCCGACGCCCGCAAGGTGACCACCCTCACCGTGGACACGGCGCCGTTCGACCATTACTTCACCGTGCAAGGCAACGTGGAGACCGACCGGATGGCCCAGGTCTTCCCCATGACCCAAGGCACCGTGGAGCGCCTCCGTGTGACCGAAGGGGAGACCGTCCGCAAGGGCCAAGTCTTGATTGAGCTCGACAACGACGTCGTCGCCAGCAACCAGGATGAACTGGAGACCCGCCTTGACCTCGCCCGAGACGTCCTCGCCCGTCAGGAGCGCCTCTGGGCCCAGGACATCGGCACCGAAGTCCAGCTGCTCGAAGCCCGGGCCAACGTGGAGGCCCTCGAGGAAAGCATTGCCGCCTTCAACGAGCAGGTCGACCTCGGCAACGTCACCGCCCCCTTCAGCGGCACGGTGGACCGCATCTTCGCCAAGGAGGGCGAACTCGCCTCTCCGGCGCGTCCCGTCGCCCGGGTCCTCGATCTGGAAGAGATGTACGTCCGGGCCAAGGTGAGCGACCACTACGTTGGCGCCGTCACCGAAGGCCAGCGCGTGGACATCGTCGTGCCCGGCGTGGACACCATCGCCTCGTCCGTGGGCCGCGTGGGCCGCTACATCGAACCCGCCAACCGGACCTTTGAAATCGTGGTGCCCATCACCGGCGACCAGGGCCTGCTGCCCAACCAGTTCGTGTCCCTGCGCATCAACGACCTCCACGTCGACACCGCCATCACACTGCCCTCCAGCCTCATCCTCCAGGACCGTTCTGGCAAGGACTTCGTGTACCGCATCGAAAACGGCCAGGCCAAGCGACAGCCCGTCACCATCGGCACCGCCTACCAGGACCGTGTGCTCATCCTCGGCGGCCTGACGCCGGGCACCACCATCATCGACCGCGGCGCTGGCCAGGTCGTGGAAGGCGAGGCCGTCCAGGTGATCCGTTGACCCCGAACCCCCACTGATTCCCATGAATTCAGAGAAACTCAAGGAATTCGGGCTGAGCACGGCCTCCATCCGCAACCGGACCACGGTGGCGGTGCTCATCGCGATCATCCTGCTCGCCGGCATTTCCAGCTACATCACCGTGCCGAAGGAGAGCTTCCCGGAGGTGACCGTCCCGGAGGTCTACATCGGCACCGCCTACCCGGGCAACAGCCCGAGTGACATCGAAAAGCTCATCACGCGTCCCATTGAAAAGGAGCTCAAAAGCATCACCGGCATCGACGTCATCCTGTCGACGAGCCAGCAGGGCTACAGCGCCATCGACGTCAAGTTCGACTTCTCCGTCACCCCGGAAATCGCACTCCGGAAAGTGAAGGACAAGGTGGACGTCGCCATGAGCGACCCCAGCTTTCCCGACGACCTGCCGAGCGATCCCAACGTCTTCGACCTGAATTTCACCGAGCTCATCCCCGTGATGCAGGTGAACCTGTCCGGCGACTACCCCGTCGACCAACTCGAGGACTACGCCGAGGAACTGCAGGACCGCATCGAGGATCTGGACCAGATCAACGAGGCCGAAATCCGCGGCGTCAACAAGAAAGAGATGGAGGTCGAAGTCGACTACCTCCGCGCCGAGGCCATGCTCGTCAGCTTCAATGACATCGCTCAGGCCATTGGACAGGAGAACGTGTCCATTTCCGGTGGCGACATCCTCATGGACGGACGCCGGCGCACGGTCCAAGTGGTCGGCGACTTCCGCGACGCGGCCGAACTCGAGGCCATCATTGTCAAGGCCGAAGGGGGCCATCCCGTCTACCTCCGCGATGTGGCCACGGTTCAGTTCGTCGATCAGGAAGCCACCAGCTTTGCCCGCGAATGGGGCAATCCCGTCGTGTCCCTCGATGTGCGCAAGCGCGCCGGCGAAAACCTCATCATCGCCTCGGACGAAATCAACCGCATCATCGCCGAAGCCCAGGCCGAATTCCTTCCGGCCGACCTCAATGTGAGCATCACCTCCGACCAATCGGACCAGACGCGGACACAGGTGGATGAGCTGCAGAACAGCATCATCCTCGGCGTCCTGCTCGTGGTCGGGGTCCTCCTCTTCTTCCTCGGCCTGCGGAACGCCCTCTTCGTGGGGGTCGCCATCCCGCTGTCCATGTTCCTCAGCTTCGCCATCCTGAACGCCCTGGGCATCACCTTCAACGTGATGGTGCTCTTCGCACTCGTGCTGGCGCTCGGCATGCTGGTGGACAATGGCATCGTGGTCGTCGAGAACATCTACCGACTCATGGACGAGGGCTTGTCGCCCTTCGATGCCGCCCGCTATGGCGTGGGCGAGGTCGCCTGGCCCATCATCGCCTCCACGGCCACCACGCTCGCCGCCTTCCTGCCTCTCGCCATCTGGCCGGGCATCATCGGGGAGTTCATGCAGTATCTGCCGTTCACGTTGATCATCGTGCTGTCCTCCTCCCTCTTCGTCGCCCTCGTCATCAACCCGATGCTGACCAGCGTCTACATGCGGGTCGAGGAAGCCGAGATGAACGTCCGCCGGCTGTTCATCACCACGGGCATCCTCATCGTGCTCGGCCTGCTCCTGCTCGGCGCCGGCTTCAACACGTTGGGCAACCTCCTCGTCCTCGGGGGTATGGTGGGCCTGGTCAACCGCTATGCCCTCACTCCGGCCACCGCCTGGTTCCAGAACCGGCTGCTCCCGGCCCTGGAAAACGTGTATGAGCGCGTGCTCCGGTTTGCCCTGAGCGGCGCCAAGCCTTGGCTTTTCTTCTACGGCATGATCGGTCTGCTTTTCGGCTCGCTGGTCCTGCTCGGCCTCTTCCCACCGAAGGTGGAGTTCTTCCCCCAGAACGAGCCGCAGTACGTCAATGTCTACATCGACATGCCCATCGGCACCGACATCGAGGAGACCAACCGCGTCACCGAGGAGGTCGAGAAGATGGTCATGACCGCCATCAACCGGCCCGAATTCCTCCGGACCAATGCCGACGGGGAGCAGGAGCAATTCCTGACCAACTCCGTGATCGCCCAGGTGGGCGAAGGCACCTCCGACCCAGCCGAAGGGCCCCAGCTCGGCGCCACACCGCACAAAGGCCGCATCACGGTCAGCTTTGTCAAGTTCCAGGACCGCGAAGGCTTCCGGACCGCCGACGTCCTCAACGCCATCCGCGAGGAGGTCAAGGGCTACCCGGACGCCATCATTCGCGCCACCAAGAACTCCGATGGACCGCCCCAGGGGCTGCCGATCAACATCGAGATCACCAGCCCCGAATACGAATCCGCCCTGGCCTACGCCGACGGCATGAAGCGCTTCATCGAAAACACAGGCATCGACGGCATTGAAGGCCTCAAACTGGACGTCGAGAAGTCCAAGCCGGAGATGCCCATCACCATCGACCGCGACAAGGCCCGCCGCTATGGGCTGAGCACCCAGCAAATCGGATTCGCCCTGCGGAGCGCCCTCTTCGGCCGGGAGGTCAGCCGCTACAAGGATGGGGAAGACGACTACCCAATCAACCTCCGTTTTGCCGACGCCTACCGGAACAATGCGGACGCCCTGATGAACCAGAAGGTCATCTTCCGCAGCCAATCCGATGGCCAGATCAAGGAGGTGCCCATCTCCGCCGTCGCCACCGCGGGCCGATCCACGACCTACAACGCGATCAAGCGCAAGGACCTCGACCGAACGGTGACCCTCGGATCCAATGTGCTCGAGGGCTACAACGCCAACGAAATCGTGGAAGCCCTCAAGGCGGAGTTGAGCGACTACCCAGCCGAAACCGGCGTCCAGTGGGAGTTCACCGGGCAGCAGGAAGAACAAGCCAAGGAGATGGCCTTCCTGTCCCGCGCCCTGGTCATCGCCCTCTTCCTCATTTTCCTGATCATCGTCGCCCAGTTCAACAGCATCTCCACGCCGTTCATCATCGGCTTCAGCGTGCTGTTCTCCCTGACGGGGGTCTTCCTGGGGCTGGTGGTCTTCCGGCAGGACTTCGTGATCATCATGACCATGATTGGCATCATCTCCCTCGCCGGGGTGGTGGTCAACAACGCCATTGTGCTCATCGACTACACCAACCTGCTCATCGACCGGCGCAAAGCCGAACTGGACCTCGGGGAAGACGACATGCTGCCCTTCACCGAGATTGTGCCCATGATCGTGCAGGGGGGGCGCACGCGTCTGCGCCCGGTGCTCCTGACCGCCATCACGACCGTCCTGGGTCTATTGCCACTTGCCATCGGCATCAACGTAGACTTCTTCAGCCTGCTCGCCGAGTACGACCCCAAAATGTACATCGGGGGAGACAACAACATCTTCTGGAAGCCGATGAGCTGGGCCATCA
>WTID01000278.1:20239-23721 GCA_011522855.1 Flavobacteriales bacterium | reverse complement strand
AGGTCCTGGTCGTCGTGCTCCTCGTGGTCTTGGTTCTCCTCGATCATGCGGCTTCGGTGCTTTCCGTTTCGGCCTTCTCCGCATCGGGATCCTTCTCGACGCGGAGGTTGTCAATGATGAATCGCTGGCGGTCCGGCGTGTTCTTGCCCATGAAGAAGGCCAGCATGTCGTCCAGCTGGTGCTCGCCCCCGAGATCGACGGGGTCGAGGCGGATGTCCTCGCCAATGAAGTGGGAGAACTCGTCCGGGCTGATCTCGCCCAGACCCTTGAAGCGGGTGATTTCCGGCTTCGGTCCCAACGCGGCAATGGCGTCGACCCGCTCCTCCTCCGTGTAGCAATACCGGGTCTCCTTCTTGTTGCGCACCCGGAACAGCGGGGTCTGCAACACATAGAGGTGCCCCTTCCGGACGAGGTCCGGGAAGAACTGCAGGAAGAAGGTCATGAGCAGGATGCGGATGTGCATCCCGTCGACGTCGGCATCCGTGGCGATGACCACGTTGTTGTAGCGGAGGCCGTCCAGCCCGTCCTCAATGTCCAGTGCGGCCTGAAGCAGGTTGAACTCCTCGTTCTCGTACACCACCTTCTTCGTCAGGCCATAGCAGTTGAGGGGCTTGCCTTTCAGCGAGAAGACCGCCTGCGTGTTGACGTCGCGGGCCTTGGTGATGCTGCCGGAGGCGCTGTCGCCCTCTGTGATGAACAGGGTTGATTCCTCGGCGCGGTCGTGCTTCTTGGTCAGGTGGACCCGGCAGTCCCGGAGCTTCTTGTTGTGGAGGCTGGCCTTTTTGGCCCGCTCCCGGGCGAGCTTCTTGATGCCGGCCAGATCCTTGCGCTCCTTCTCGCTCTGGAGGATGCGCTTCAGCAGCGCCTCTGCGGTCTCCGGATTCCGGTGCAGGTGGTTGGCGAGCTCGACCTTGAGGAAATCGTAGACAAAGGAGCGCATGCTCGTCCCCCCGGGGCGGATCTCCGAGCTGCCGAGCTTGGTCTTGGTCTGGGATTCGAACACCGGCTCCTGCACGCGGACGGCAATGCCCGCCATGAGGCCCATGCGGATGTCGCCGGGATCGTATTCCTTCTGATAGAAGTCGCGGACCACCTTGACGTAGGCCTCCCGGAGCGCCTTCTGGTGGGTGCCCCCCTGCGTGGTGTATTGGCCGTTGACGAAGCTGTAGTGGTCTTCCCCGTATGCCTGGGTGTGGGTTAGGGCCACTTCGATGTCGTTTCCGCGAAGGTGAACGATGGGGTACCCCGGCTCGGCACTGAGGTTCTGCTTGATGAGATCCTTGAGTCCATCCTCGCTGTGGATCTTCTCCCCGTTGAAGACGAGGGTCAGACCGCTGTTGAGGAAGGCGTAATTCCAGAGCAGCCGCTCCACGTGTTCGCGGCGGTATTGGTAGCCCTTGAAGACAGAGGGATCCGGTTTGAACCAGGTGCGGGTTCCATTGCGGAGGGAGGTCTTGGCAATGGCCTCGTCATCCTTGAGAACGCCGAGCTCGAAACGGGCGGCCTTGACCTCTCCCTCCCGGAAACTCTCGATGCGGAATTCGGTGGACAGGGCGTTGACCGCCTTGGTGCCCACCCCGTTCAGGCCGACGGTCTTGGAGAAGGCACCCTCGCTGTACTTGGCGCCGGTGTTGATCTTGGAGACACAATCGACCACGGCTCCGTGAGGAATGCCCCGGCCGTAGTCCCGGACCTGGACGGCTCCGTCCCGGATGCTGATCTCGATGGTCTTGCCGTTGCCCATGAGGTGCTCGTCGATGCTGTTGTCGATGACCTCCTTGAGCAGCACATAGATGCCGTCATCCGCACTTGCCCCATCGCCGAGCTTGCCGATGTACATGCCCGGCCTGAGCCGGATGTGCTCCTTCCAGTCGAGCGAGCGGATGTCGCTCTCCGTGTAGTTCTGTCCCGTTTGCTTCGCCACGCTCCTTTTCTTGAACCATGCAAAGTAGGCAGAAACCGCGCCCACGGCGGGATTCAGGGCGCCCCGTTTTCCACACGAAGTCGACTTCTTTCCCGATGACGATGACAAATCTCATCCCCCGGGAAGGCCTGCTCAGGGTGGATTTGGAAGCAAAATGATGGTTACCTTGTTGTATGGTCATGCCCAACGGTCTCCGAACACCCCTCCTTTTCGCCCTGCTTTCCCTGTGCCCGCTGGCCTCCCAGGCCCAGTGGTACGCCGTTCCACCCAAGGCTGAAGGTGCAGCTTGGCGCGTGGGAGACCCTACGGCCGACCAGGACCGGGAGCGCGTTCCGGAGGCTCGAGCCGTGGCCTATGACCATGACGACCTCATCGCCATCCTCGAAGCGGCACCCCGCGAATGGGACGAGGCGACGCGCACTGGATCCAACCTGGCCAACTCCAGCTGCATCCTGACGCTGCCCATGCCCACCTCGACGGCCCTACCGGGCTGGGAGCCGATGGCCTTCCGCGTGGTCCGCTCGGACATCCTCCATCCTGACCTCGCCACTCGGTACCCGGCCATCTCGAGTTACTTGATTCAATCCGAACGGGACGCCCTCCTCTTCGGCCGCATTGACCTCGGCGATCAAGGCTTCCACGGCATCGTGCACACGGAAGGCGGCACGGTCTATCTCGACCCGTGGAACCCTGCGGATACCGAACAACTGATGGTGTACACCCGCGCGGAATTCATGGCCAGCACGAGCAAGCGCCGCGAAGGATGCGACGTGCGCACCATGGGCCTCGGCAAGAGCGGAGACGTGGATGGCGGACTCGGACTCGATGATGGGCGCATTGCCCAGCGCATCGGCCCTCCCTACGGCCAGACCCGCCGGGACTACATGCTCGCCCTGGCCTGCACCGGGGAGTACGGTCAGTTCCATGGAGGCACCGTCTCCAGCGTGCTCTCGGCGATGAACACCACCATCAACCGCATCAACAGCATCACCGAGCCCGAGCTCGCCGTCCGGCTCTATCTGGTCGCGGACAATGACGAGCTCATTTTCCTGAACGGGTCCACGGACCCCTACTCCAACAACAACACGAGCGCCATGCTCGGGGAGAACCAGACCACGATCAACTCCATCATCGGATCCAGCAACTACGACATCGGGCATGTCTTCTCCACCGGAGGCGGCGGCGTGGCGTACCTATCCTCCGTCTGCACGAGCTTCAAGGCCGGCGGCGTCAGCGGCCTGCCCGCCCCGATCGGCGACCCCTTCGATGTGGACTATGTGGGCCACGAGATGGGCCACCAGTTCGGCTGCAACCACACCTTCAACAATTCCTGCAGCGGCAACCGTTCTTCCGCCGACGCCTACGAGCCCGGCAGCGGGTCCACCATCATGAGCTACAGCGGAATCTGTGCTCCCAACCTGCAGAACCTCTCGGACGATGTCTACCACGTCCACAGCCAGATCGAAGCCTCGGACTACCTCCACAGTGGATTCGGCAACAACTGCGCCACCCAGGTCAGCAGCGGCAATTCCGCCCCGTCGGTGACGGTCGGCGCCTC
>WTID01000278.1:18871-20139 GCA_011522855.1 Flavobacteriales bacterium | reverse complement strand
GGGTGTGGCGGTGTCGCGGTCGCCACCAAGACGTTCTATGTGGACGAGACGACGGGCCCCTTCCTGGTCAGCTACCCCAACACGTCCATCACCCGGCCGGGCAATTCCGACCTCACCATCCTTTGGGATGTGGCCGGCACGGACGGCGGAGACGTGAATTGCGCCAACGTCGACATCTTCTGCAGTGTGGACGGCGGGTACACCTGGCCCTACCAGCTGGCCGAGGCCGTGCCGAATGACGGCTCCCATGTGGTCCTTCTGCCGCCGATCACCACCACACAGGCCCGCATCAAGGTCCGCGGCGACAACAACATCTTTTTCGACATCAGCAACAGCAATTTCACGCTCAACGCCGTCCAGGGCTGCACGGACCCCAATGCCTGCAACTACATGGAGATCGCCTCCGTGGACGACGGCAGCTGCGTCGACCCACTCACGCTCTATGCCGACGCGGACGGAGACGGCTACGGAAACTCAGCCGTGACCGCCACCGGATGCGAGAACGACCTCATTGGATACGTCACAAACGCAACCGATTGCGACGATACCCGTAATGACGTCTACCCGGGCGCACCGGGGACGCAGGATGGCGTCGACAACGACTGCAGCGGAGGCCCCCTCGACCCCGAGGAGGAAGCCCAATGCCCCGAGGACCTCGACAACGATGGACTCGTGAACGTGAATGACATCCTCCTGCTCCTCGGCGAGTTCGGATGCACCACGGATTGTACGTTCGATTTGAACGGCGTTCCCGGTGTGGACGTGGCGGACTTTCTGCTCCTGCTCGGAGCCTACGGTCTGCCCTGTTCGAATTGACCTCCCCTTCCGGGGGACCAACTGGATTGAAACATGCCCCTCGCCGCACCAGGCGCATTGCTTCCCACCCCGATCAGGACCCTCGCGGTCCTGATTCTGCTTTCCTGCTCCGCGGGGATGGCGGGACAGGATGCCGTGCATTGGAGTGGCCTCATGCGCAATCCGGAGGTTCCGATCGACTCCGTCCGCCAAGCCTTTGAGGCATGGGCAGAGCAAGGCAACGTCGAGCGGGGCAAGGGGATGAAGCCCTTCCAGCGTTGGCTGTCCTTCATGGCTCCCCGCGTGGACGCCGATGGCCTGCGGCCGACCAATGGCCGCACCCTCCGCGCCCTGGAAGAGGCTCGATTGGACGCCCTGTCCGAATCCGCTGCCCGAGCCCTGAATGATCCCGAATGGCAATACGAGGGACCGATTGGCCCCACCGGCCTCGGCGGCAGTGGCCGCCTGAACCG
>WTID01000278.1:17400-18771 GCA_011522855.1 Flavobacteriales bacterium | reverse complement strand
AGATGGCGGCGAGAGCTGGAGCGCCACGGCGTTGGATTGGGCGCCGTACATGGGCCGGACCCAGACGCGCATGCTGGTCCACCCCGACCGGCCCGACACCCTGTGGACCGCGTCGAGTCTCGGCGTGTACCGCAGCCTCAATGGCGGGGTGAGCTGGGCGCGGACCCTGACCGGGGACATCGCCAGCCTCGAAGTCGACCCCTCCGACCCGGACCATCTGCTGGCTGGTTCTTTCGGCAACCTCATCGCCGAGAGCCATGACGCCGGAGGCAGCTGGAGCACCCAGTATCTCGATGGCAACACCTACGGATTGAGTCGCATCGCCCTGGCCTTTAGCCCCTCGGACCCCACCGTGGTCTACGCCATGGCCGGAAAAGTCAGCAATCAGGGATTCGCCGGAATCTGGCGCAGCGTCGACGGCGGAAACACCTGGGATGCCCAAGCGCTGGACGGCGCCGCCCCGAACCTGCTCGGCTGGACGGTCGACGGTGCCGACGACGGAGGCCAGGCCTGGTATGACCTCTGCCTCGCCGTGGACCCCACCGATTCCGACAAACTGTACGCCGGCGGTGTCAACCTCTGGGCTTCCTCCGATGCAGGGGTGACTTGGTCCTGCGCAGGTCACTGGTATGCGGGAGGTGAACGGCCCTACCTCCACGCGGACCAGCACGGAATGGCCTTCCTGGACGATGGTCGACTCGTCATCGGCAACGATGGTGGCGCCTTCACCTACGACCCGGCCACCGACCTGGCCGAGGACCACAGCGCCGGACTCGCCATTGCCCAGGCCTACCGCATTGACCTGGACCCGCTCGCCATGGACCGCTTCATCGCAGGCACCCAGGACAACGGCACCTTCCTCAAGCACGACGGCCAATGGGAACACGTCCTCGGCGGCGATGGATTTGCCTGCGCCTTCCACGGCGAAGTCGAAGATGTCGTCTACGCCTCCCTCTACTACGGGCAGGTGTTCCGGTCGGAGGATGGTGGCAATGCCTTCGTCGAGATTGCCGGCAATGCAGGGAGTGGTGTCGATTCGCAGGGCGCCTGGCTCACCCCCTGGGCCGTGAGCCGCTTCAACCCTGACTGGGTCTACGTCGCCAAGGACCGCGTCTACCGCTCCACCAACCGCGGGGAGGATTGGACCGCCCTCGGGGACATCCCCAACGGTGAGGCCACCGCATTGGGGCTGTGTCCCAGCGATGTGTCCCGGCTCTATGTGGCCAAGGAATTCCGCCTGTACCGCTCCACCGACGGGCAGACCTTCGACCTGCTCGACACGCCGAACGGATTTTCCTGGATCCAGGACATCGAGGTCGATGTCGCCGATGCCGATCACCTCTGGATCACCTTGTCCAACTACAACAACGA
>WTID01000278.1:0-17300 GCA_011522855.1 Flavobacteriales bacterium | reverse complement strand
ACCTGTGACGCCGAATCCCACCCCGTTCTTCCCGTCATCAACCTCGGGACGCAGCCCATCCAGCAGCTGCAGATTCAATATGGCCACTTCGGAGGAGCCTCAGCCGACACGGTGTGGAATGGATGGCTCGAGCCGGGAGACAGCCTCCACCTCCAGCTCGCCCCCCTCCCCATCCCGACAGGCTGGTCCCAGTTCACCGCGATTCTGACCGGGGTCAATGGTGCCGTCGATGAACGGACAGCCAACAACACCCGGTCGGTGGAAGTGCACGGCATGGACAACGGCACGCCGTTGATCATGGCATTCGAATCGGACTGTTTCGCCTCCCAGCACGGGTGGGTGCTGCGCGATGCCCTCGGCCGGGTCCTGCACCGGTCCGGATGGGTCGCTCCGCAGACCCTGACGGTCGACACCCTGTGCGTCCCGACTGCCTGTCTGACCTTGGAGATCCACCGGGATCAACTCAGCGGATACGAACCGCTCATGGCCGATTGCGCCACCCCTCTGGCCTTCAGCCTTTCCATCCCAGGAGCGGATGCCCCATTCCTCGTCTCTCCGGAGGCCGGGGTGGTGGGGACCTACACGCTCTGCATGGAGGACTTGGCATCCGGTGGGTGTCAGGATCCCTATGCCTCCAACTACGACCCCGACGCCCTCTTCGACGATGGCACCTGCGAACCCACCTGTTATCCCCTGACCATTTCCATGACGCCCGGGTGCAATGCGCCCGAGGTGAGCTGGAGCCTGTTTCCGGATGGACTCGCCATTTCAGGGGGTGCGATCGGCCCAGGTCCCCAATCCTGGACCCTGTGCCTCGACGAAGGATGCCGGGACTTCCAGATCCAGGATGCCAACGCCGATGGCTGGGCGGAATGCCCGGACGGCCCCACCTCCTGGACCTTGCTCATCGGGAGCGACACCCTCGTCCACGAGGTGAATCCACAGTTCAGCAGTGTCCTCACCGAAGAAATCTGCCTGCCCCCGGTTTCCCATCCCGGATGTCGGGAACCCCAGGCCTGCAACTTCGATGCGGCAGCCGATGGCCCCGGATTCTGCGATTACTCCTGTTTCGGATGCACGGACCCCGGCGCGTGCAACTACGACATGGACGCCTCCCTCGACGACGGCACCTGCCTCCAAGCCACGGGATGCACCCACCCGGCCGCCTGCAACTTCGACCTCTTCGCCCTGTGCGATGATGGCACGTGCTTCTTTGCCGAGGAGGGCCTCGACTGCGCCGGCGACTGCCTGAGTGGCGACGCCGACGGCGATGGGATCTGCGACGGCGATGAATTCGCCGGCTGCACCCACCCGGATGCCTGCAATTTCACAGCGGGCGCCACGGAGGACGATGGGAGCTGCTTCTTCCCCACCCTAGCGTGGCCCGATGCGGATGGTGATGGCTATGGCGACGCCGATGTGGGCACGGGACAGCCCTTCTGCGGGGTGCCGCCGCCCGGATGGGTCACCAACACCGGCGATTGCAACGACGGCAGTGCCAGTTACTATCCCGGCGCTCCAGTCGCCCCGCTCGGTGGTGATGTGAACTGTGACGGCTTCGTGTCCGGCAGCGAATTGGCCCCCTGCGCCAGCGACCTCAACGGAGATGGCCTGACCGCGATCGAAGACCTGCTCGGTCTGCTCAGCGAATTCGGCTGTATGGTGGACTGTTCGCAGGATGTGGATGGCAATGGGGCCGTGACCAGCGCCGACCTGTTGATCCTTCTGGCCGGCTTCGGCACGGTTTGCACTCCTTGACGGTGGAGACGCGGGGATTTTGGCCGAATTTCGAACCATGTCCGAAGCCGTACGTCAATTGGAGCCCCGCACCCTCTGGGGCCGTTTCGCCGATCTGAATGAAATCCCCCGCGCGTCGGGAAAAGAGGAGGCCGTCTGCGCCTGGATCACCGGGCTGGCCCGTGAGGCCGGACTCGAGGTGGAGTCCGATCCCGTGGGCAACGTGCTCGTTCGGAAGCCAGCGACACCCGGCATGGAGAACCGCAAAACCGTCATCCTCCAGAGCCACGTGGACATGGTCCACCAAAAGAACAACGACACCGTCTTCGACTTCGACACCGAGGGCATCCGCATGGTCGTCGAAGGCGACTGGGTCAAGGCAGAAGGCACGACGCTCGGAGCGGACAACGGACTCGGCGTGGCCACCATGCTCGCCGTGATGGAATCGACCGACCTTCCCCACCCTCCGCTCGAGTTCCTCTTCACCATCGACGAGGAGACCGGCATGACCGGCGCGCTCGAGCTCCAGCAGGAGTGGCTCCGCGGCGACATCCTGCTCAACCTCGACACTGAGGATGACCGGGAGATTGGCATCGGTTGCGCCGGAGGCGTGGACCTTTCCTTCCGCGGGTCCTACGACCCGGTCGCGGGAACGGAAGACCACGGGGTCGTGGTGGAGGTCAAAGGAGGCAGTGGCGGCCATTCCGGCATGGACATCCACAAGGGCCTGGCCAACGCCAACAAGCTGTTGGTTCGGGTGCTCCAGGAGATGGCCGCCCGGGAGCCTCACACCGAACTCGCCGGCCTCGATGGTGGCGGGCTCCGCAATGCGATTCCCCGGGAGGCCAAGGCGACCCTGTCCTCCAGCTGCAGTGCGGCGGACTGGGCAGCGGATCTCGCCGAATTGACCACCGCCATCCAAGCGGAATACCGCACCACGGACCCCGACCTCGCCATCCACTTCCACGAGGTGGGCGTCCCGGATCAGGTGGTTCCGGAGGAGCAGGCCGACTCGCTTCTGGCCGCTCTCGACGCCTGTCCAAACGGCATCGATCGGATGAGCCCGGACATCCCGGGCCTCGTGCAGACGTCAAACAACCTCGCACGCATCCTCCTCGAGGACGGACAGGTGGAAGCCCATTGCCTCACCCGCAGCTCGGTCGACTCCGAGAAGATGGATTTCGCCCGCCGCATCGAAGCCCCCTTCCGGATGGCGGGCCTGACACCGAGCCGCGGGGGGGCCTACCCCGGCTGGACGCCCAACCCCGACAGTGCCGTCGTGCAAATGATGACGGAGCTCTACCGGGAGTTGCACGACGAGGAGCCACTGGTCCTCGCCTGCCACGCCGGTCTCGAGTGCGGCATCCTCGGAAGCCGCTACCCCGGACTGGACATGGTGAGCTTCGGGCCGACCATCCTCGGCGCCCACAGCCCCGATGAGCGGGCGTCGGTCTCGTCGACCGCCAAGTACTGGAACTGGTTCCAAGAGGCTTTGGCCCGCACCCCGCAGAACTGATGGCCGCTTCCGACTCCCCGGGCCAACGCCCCCGCATTGTCGTCACCAATGACGACGGCATCACGGCCAAGGGCATCCAGGGCCTCGCCGAGGCGATGACCGAATTCGGCGATGTGTACGTGGTCGCGCCGGACAGCCCCCAAAGCGGCATGGGCCATGCCGTCACCTTCAGCCGGATCCTGCGGCTCCACCCGTTCGAATTCGGCCGCGGCATCCGCGAAGCCCGCGCCTGCTCCGGAACTCCTGTGGATTGCGTCAAACTCGCCGTGGCCGAGGTCTTCGGAGAGGACAACCTGCCCGACCTCCTCGTGAGCGGCATCAACCACGGCAGCAACGCCTCCATCAACGTGATCTACTCGGGCACCATGTCCGCAGCTGTGGAAGGCGCCATGTGCGGCATTCCATCCATCGGGTTCTCCCTGCTCGACGAGCGGTGGGACGCCGACTTCACCGCCTCCATCGGCGTGGCCAAGACGATGGCCAAGGCTGTCCTCGACAACGGATTGCCGCAGGGCACCTGCCTGAACGTCAACATTCCGAAAGTCAGTCCCGCTGAACTTCAGGGCATCCGCATCTGCCGACAGGCCATGGGCCATTGGCGGGACACGTTTGACCAGCGGGAGACGCCCGGAGGCAGCCCCTACTACTGGATGCGGGGCGAATTCCACAACCCCGACAAGGGAGAGGACACCGACATCCATGCCCTGAAACGCGGGTTCGCCAGCGTCGTTCCGGTGCAATTCGACCTCACCGCCCACCACACCATCGGCACCTTGAACGGGTGGAACCTCAACGATGCAGGCTGACCGTCGGGACACCTTTGGAATTGGTGCGGCAGCCGGTTTGCTCTCCGCCCTCATCGGCTACTTCCTCCTCGGCCTCCTCTGGGGTGTTGCGCAAGGGGAATCCCTCGGCTATTTCCATCGGGAGGTCTTCCTCGGAAGTCCCCTCTTCAAGGACCGCATCCTGAGCGTGTGCACCCTGGCCATCGTGCCGGCCTTCCACCTCGCCTACCGGCGGAAATGGGATCGGTTCGCCAAAGGCACCCTGTTCGTGATGATTGCCCTGGTCATGGCCATCGTCTGGCTCCAAATGGAGGCTCCCTGATGGCCCGCTCCGATTCCCGGCCGCAGCGCCTGTATATCCTGACCGGTGAGCCCTCCGGGGAGGCCCACGCCGCCCGGGTCGTGGAGCGCATCCGCGACCGATGGCCCGAGGTCGACGTTCGCGGCATGGGAGGCGAGGCCATGGAGGCTCAAGGCGTCGATCTTGTGGAGCACGTGTCCAACACGGCCATCATGGGCTTCGCCGAGGTGGTGGCGAAACTCGGCTTCATCCGCACCCTCATGGCCCGGGTCAAGGCGGACATCCTCGCGTTCCGCCCTGACCGCATCCTGATTGTGGACTATCCAGGATTCAACCTCCGAATGGCCCGGTGGGCCCGTGAACAGGGATTCCCTGTGGACATGTACATCGGCCCCCAGGTGTGGGCATGGAAACGCCGGCGCATCCACGCGATGGCGCGGGACCTGGATCGATTGAGCGTCATTCTCCCCTTCGAGAAGGCAGCCTATGCCGGGGTCGATCTCGACGTGGATTTCGTCGGTCACCCCCTGCTGGATGTTCCTCCCCTCCCGCCGGTGGACGAGTCCGCAGCCCGCCAGTGGCGAGAAGCACGCACCCTCCCATTGGACCGTCCGCTGCTCGCCCTCCTTCCAGGCTCCCGGCCCCAAGAAATCCGCAGGATGCTCCCGGTCTTCCTCGAGGCGGCCCGATCCCTACCGGACCACGTGCCCGTGGTGGCGGGGGCACCGGGACGCGCCCAGGCAGACTACGAAACGGACCTCCCCGTCCTCTTCGGCGACACCGCCGATCTGTACCGGTATGCCGCCGTCGGGTTGGTGACCAGCGGCACCGCGACGCTGGAGGCGGCCCTGGCCGGATTGCCTCAGGTCGTGGCCTACCGGACGAGCGCCATCACCTATGCCCTTGCGCGGGCATTCAGCCGGGTGCAGTTCATCAGCCTCGTCAACCTCATTCTCGACCGCGAGGCGGTCCCGGAGCGGATCCAGGGGCGATGCACGCCCGAGGTCCTCGCCCGGACCCTCCAGTCCATCCTGACTCCCGAGGGACAACGCGCACAAAAGGAACAGCACGCCCAATTGCGAGCCGCCCTCGGGTCGGCCGGTGCGGCAGACCAGGTCGCCCAATCGTTGATGCGGACGCTGGGGGAATGAGGCCGGGCCTCAGTTGAACCCGGACACGCGGACGTCCCGGTCGTGCTCTACCGCATAGGCAAAGCGCAATGTCCGGCTCTCCCCTGGCTTCAGTTGGAGTTCCCACACGACCGCTTCGTTGACGGCGTCCACCACGCCCCCGTCGAGCTCTTCGGGATTCAACTCGATCTCCAGTTCCCGGGACCGGGGAAGCGGCTCGACCACCCGGACCGATCCCGCCACCGAACTGCCGTTGGTCACCCGGATGGAAAAGGCCCGCTGGTGGCGGATGCGGCTGCCGAGGTTGGATCGGCTGCACAAGGAGGCTTCTTCCGCCCGCGACACCGACCACGACTCATCCACTCCGGTCATGACGACCAGGCTGTCCGCCTCGTGGACCACGTTTCGCGGACCGAGTGGCGATCCATCGAGCCGCACATCCACGCCTTCCGCGCGAACCACGGACCGGCCCGACGAGGAGACGGAATGCCAGACGTCGACCACCTCCGCCATCTGAGGTTGGGTGACCGCTTGACGGCGAAAGGCCGCGGTCCATTCCCCCACCTTCACCGTTCCTCCGGCATCGGCGCCCACGGTGAGCGGGCCCTCCGGACGGCAACGGGAGCGCCCCTCCTCTGTCCCCCCGCCTGATCCGGCGTTGGATGCTCCGGAACCGATGCGCTTCGACTTGCCTCGCGGTTGATCATAGGAGGCCACAGCGTTGGGAAGGGTCCTGTCCGCCGAGCTGTTCGGGGCCCACCATTCGTCCACGAAGAGGAGGTCCGCCTTCCCCGTGTGGGGCAGGGAGAGTCGGTATTCGATTCGGCGATGCCATGTGGAGGGGCTCCCGTCGGAAGCGAGGTCCACAAGGTCGGCCGGAGACCAGCCGACAGCGTTCGTCTCGACCACCTGGGTCAGGATGTCGCCACCCACACCCTCCGGCACCTCGACCATCCAATCAAACGCGGTGCGGGGCTGGGTCTCCCCCAGGGACGCGAGGGCCGCGCGGTGCTCTTCTTCAAGGGCCGCCAACTCCTCCCTCAATTCCACCCTGCGGTACAGGGCTTCCCGGAAGGCGTCGTGCATCCACTCCGCCATCTCCTCCAGGTCTTCCACCAGCAGGCTTTCGCTGGTTCCGCCGACCGGGCGGTTGGCCCGGAGCATGGCAAGGTCTTCCTCGATGATGTCCAACTGGGCCTGCTTCAGGGCCACGTCCAACCGCAGCCCATCCACCCGGTCCCGGGCGGCATTGGCCCCTGCCCCACTCGCCATGGGCCATTCTGACTCCCGCTCTTGGGCCCTTCCCAACGGGGCGCCCGCCTCTTCCGGCATGACAGTCACACGTGACGGGTCAAACGGAGAGAAACTGCGGGCGAGGACGCGCTCACCTGACTCCGCCTTCGTCCTCCACGTCACGACGGCGGCATCCCGATACAGGACCACCCGCTCGACCTTCTGGCCCTGCACGGCGCAGTTCAAGGCCTCGAGAAACAGGAAGGAAACGAGGAAAAAGAGAGAAAGACGTGGCATGGACCCGAAAGGTAATCCGCCCCAATCAGGGAACGCAGAGGACCGTATCCACAAACGGCGAATAGGCCACCCAGAGACCGAGCCCACCGGCAATGTTGGTGGCCACATCCGCCGGGTTGGCAAAGGGGCTTCCCTGTGACTGGAGCTGCTCCTCCATGCTCCGGATGGCTTCAAAAGCGCCCCGGTCGATGTGGTCCCATCGGACCGTTACCGTGTCGCCCCACTTGTAGAACCCGATCTCATCGGGATTGGCGTCATCCTCGAAATCCTCTGCCGTCACCGGTCGGAATTGGTTGAACTCGAAGGACAATCCATTGAAGAAGGCGTCCTCCACGGTCGAGACGGTGTTGTACAGCAGCCCGGGGTCCACCCCTTGTCGGCCCGCGGACCAACGGTAGGCATTGCCCAGGGAGTCCGGATCCTCGAAGAGGGCGTGGATGAAACCGAGCGAGTCGGCCGTGCCGGGCACCTCGAACCAGACGCTGTCGAGTGGAACCGGCGGGTTGAGCTTGGTCACGGACGATGCCGTGTCCCCGTCGAGGATGGCTTCCAGCGCATAGGTGCTGCCGATTTCCCCGATGAGGCCGAAGGAAGTGTAGGCGCAGAGGTTGCTGAACATCAGCACCTCCAACGGCAAGCCCAGGAGCTCAGAGGCGAGCAGGAGTTCCGTTGGGCCGAGGTCCCCCGCACAGACCTCATCCAGGAGGATGGTCTCGCCGTCGACGGTAATCCGGACCTCTCCGCCGCCTTCGTAGAGGGAGCCGAGCAAGGTGGCATCCACCGGATCGAAGTAGTTCTGGGAGCGGCTGAGCAGGACGATGGGCGGGGCTCCCGTCTCGATCCGCCCCTCCACCACGAGCATCGGCTCCGCGAGGGGGATTTCCACGTCAATGGGTGTCTCACAGCCGGTCGTCAGCAGCAGGGCGAAGACAGGGAGGAAGAACAATCGGAAGGACAAAGGACGCAGGTGCATGGGAAGCGGGGTTGTGCAAGCAACGCAGGAAGCCGGCACATGTTCAAAATTAGGGTCTCCGGACACAAGGAAACCCCTGATTTCTGAACGGTTTGCACCACCTTGCAGGTGATTCGCCTGCACCATGTTCAATCGCCGCCAGCTCCGCATCAAGGTTCTGCAAGCCCTGTATGCCCTCCACTCCGACAAGGAGGGATCCGTGGAGGACGCCCACAAGCTCCTGATGAGCGCCGTGGAGAAGACGTACGACCTGTATCTGCTCCTGTTGCTGCTGATCGCCGAAATGCAGGATGCCGCCATCGAGCGCATCGAGGCGGGCCGGATGAAGCAGCAGCCCACGCGGGAGGACCTTCACCCCAACACCAAGTTCGTGAACAACAAACCCCTGCGGGTCGTGATCAAGAGCAAGACGTTGGCCAAGGAGGCGGCGAACCGGAGCCTTGGGTGGGCCAATGAGCAGGACCTGGTCAAGCGCCTGTTCAAATCCCTCGTCGCCAGCGAAGAGTATGCGGCCTACATGGACAATGAGGAACGCGGATTCCAGCACGACCGGGAATCCCTGAACCGCATGTTCCGCAAGCACCTCATCAACGATGAGTCCCTTCAGGATTGGCTGGAGGAACAGAGCATCCTCTGGAGCGATGACCTCGACCTCGCCAGTTCCATTGTGCTGAAGACCATCAAGACCATTGCCGAGGATTCGGACGACCTCTTGCTGAGCGAGATGTGGAAGGAGGAAGGAGACGACAAGGACTTCTTGGAGCAGCTCTTCAGCCGCACGCTCGCGCTGGCCGGTGAGCACGATCAGGCCATCGAAGAGGCGGCCTCGAATTGGGACCTCGAGCGGATTGCCACCATGGACCTCCTCCTGTTGCGCATGGCCCTGGCCGAAGCCCGCACCTTCGAATCCGTCCCCCTCAAGGTGACGATGAACGAGTACATCGACCTCGCAAAATTCTACAGCACCGAGAAGTCCGGCGCTTTCGTCAACGGGGTGCTCGACAAGCTGTTTGGCGCCATGCGGGAGGACGGGCGCATCGTCAAGACCGGCCGGGGCCTCATCGAATGAGACGTCCACTCGGAAACCCCATTGCCGTTCTGGCCATCGGCCTTCTGAGTACCGTCCTGATGGGCTGTTCGGGATCCTCCGAAAATCAGGTGGATTCCAGTTTCATCCACCTCCCCGGAGCCGGAGGCAAAGAAGACGCCCCCCGGATGGCGTGGGCCGAAACCGACATCGACCTGGGCCTTGTTGCCGCCGGGGAGTCCCGCGAGCTCGCCTATGAGCTGACCAACACCGGAGGGTCCCCCCTCATCGTGACGCAGGTCCTGCCCAGCTGCGGCTGTGCCATGGCCGAACCGTGGGACCCCTCTCCCCTCGCTCCTGGCCAATCCACCCGCATCCTGCTCCGCTTCGAAGCGGGAGAATCCACACGAACCCTGTCCGAATCGGCCACCGTGGTGACCAATGCGATTCCCGCCTCCGTGGAATTGCGGTTCACCGCCCAGGTGCTCGGCCCGGACCGCATTCCAGACACAGAATCATGACCCTCTCCCACATTTTGGCCCAAGCCGCTCCGGCCGGCGGTGGCAGCACCCTGGTGTTCATCGTCGGCACCATGCTCGTCTTCTATTTCTTCATCATGCGTCCGCAGATCAAGAAGCAGAAGGAAGCCCGAACGTTTCGGGACAACGTCGCCCCCGGTGACGAAGTCGTCACGGTCGGCGGGATCCACGGCGAAGTGATGTCGGTCAACCACGACAAGGGCTATGCCGAATTGAAGGTGCTCAAGGGCGAGATCCGCGTGGACCTCGCCGGCATCTCTGCGGAAGGGGGCGCTAGCCAGGAGGCCATCGAACAACGCTCCTGAGATGGGCCTGCTCGGCACCATGCGCAAGCGGGTTCTGGCCCTCAACGGTCGCACCCTCCTGATTTGCGTCGGCCTCTCGTCCTTCCTCTGGATGCTGCGGACGATGGAGGGAGAGCGGACCGTGACTTACACCTTCGGCATCGAATTGGTCGGGGTTGAGGCCAGCACGGGCCTGCAAGCGGACCTGCTGGATTCCCTGGCCAAGGCCGAGGTCGTGCTGTCTCCCTGGGATCACCTGATTGGCCGGTGGCGCCCGAACCGCGAACCCGTCCGGCTCCGCGTCGAAGGATTGCGGACCCCGCGGACTGAAGTGCCTTCCGAGCAGCTCGGTGCGGAAATCGAGCATCGGCTGGGGAACAGCGCCCGCGTCAGGGCCATTTCGCCGGCCACCCTCGCCATTGACGTCCGGCGGGGCAACCCCACACGATGACGCCATGACCTCTTCGACCGCGCCCACCTCCTCCCTCGGGATGGCCCTCCTGCCCATCCTGTTGCTCGTCCTCCTGTTGGCAGCGGATGTCATCGCCTTCGGAGAGGACAGCAGCTATGGAAGCAATCAGGTCGCCCTGCTCATCGCCTCGGGGGCCACGGTCGCCCTCGGCATGTCCCGGGGCCAGTCCTGGTCCCATTTCGAGTCTCGGATCAAGGACACACTCGGCGATGCCATCGGCGCCATCCTCATCCTGCTCCTGATCGGGGCCCTCGCCGGAACCTGGCTTGTCTCCGGCATCATTCCCACCCTCATCGACGTCGGTCTGGACGTCTTGAGCAAGGACATCTTTCTGCCCGCCGCTTGCATCCTGTGCGCCGCGGTGAGCCTCGCCACGGGGTCCAGCTGGGGCACGGTCGGCACCGTCGGTGTCGCCCTGATCGGCATCGGACAGGCGCTCGGCCTCAGTGAAGGCTGGACGGCCGGTGCCATCATTTCCGGTGCCTATTTCGGCGACAAGCTCTCCCCGCTTTCGGACACGACCAACCTCGCCCCGACCGTGGCGGGCACCGACCTCTTCACCCACATCCGGTTCATGCTGTGGACCACGGTGCCCAGCATCCTCATCGCCCTCCTCGTGTTCACCTTCGCCGGACTGGGCGCAGAAGGCCCCGCGGATCTCGGGGGAGCCGCCGAGCTCCAATCCGTTCTGGCCGCCCACTTCAACCTGCATTGGGCCCTGTTCCTCGTTCCAGTTGGGGTCATCGTGCTGATTGCCCGGAAGGTGGCGCCTGTTCCCGCCCTCTTCCTCGGCGTGCTCGGTGGAGCGATTGCGGCCGCCATCGCCCAGCCGGACCTCATCCGGTCCCTCGGCTCGGATGCAATTGGCCCCGCCCTCGGGCTCGGCGACACCTACCTCGGTGCCGCCTTTTCTACGCTGATGACCGCCGCCGCGCTCGACACCGCCATTGAAACCGGCAACCCGGTGGTCAACGACCTGCTCACCGCCGGCGGCATGGCCGGCATGTTGAACACCGTGTGGCTCATCATTTGCGCCCTCACCTTCGGCGCCGTGATGGGGGCCGCCGGCTTCCTGGAGCGCATCACCGCCGCCATCCTCTCCGCCGTCCGGGGCACCTTCTCCCTGGTCTTCGGCACGGCCTTCTCCAGCGTCGTGTTCAATGTGATCGCCGCCGACCAGTACATCGCCATCGTCGTCCCGGGCCGGATGTTCCGCGAAGCCTATGCCGAGCGTGGTGTGGCACCCCAACTGCTCAGCCGGACCCTGGAAGATGCCGGCACCGTGACCAGCGTGCTCATTCCCTGGAACACTTGTGGGGTTGCCCAGAGTGGCGTGCTCGGCGTAGGGGTCCTCGCCTTCGCCCCCTACTGCGTCTTCAATTACGTCTCGCCCTTGATGACCCTCCTGGTGGCCGCCCTCGGCTTCCGAATTCCCCCGCCGTTGGCTGTCCAGGTGACTTCCGCGGAGGCGGAGTAAACCCAGCGCGCCTCCCGCCTGTTGAATCCCTCCATGGAGCAGGACGCCTATCTCGCCCTACAGGACGACCGGACCATCCGGGTCGAACGCGCTGCGGAAAACAACCTGCAGCACATCGACGTGGACATCCCCCGGGACCGGCTCGTCGTGGTGACTGGCGTGAGCGGATCGGGAAAATCCAGTCTGGCGTTCAACACCCTGCACGCCGAAGGCCAGCGCCGTTACCTCGAGACCTTCAGCGCCTACGCCCGCCAATTCATGGGCGGACTCGAGCGGCCCAAGGTGGAACGCATCACGGGATTGAGTCCGGTCATCGCCATCGAGCAGAAGACCATCAGCCGCAATCCGCGGTCCACGGTCGGAACGGTGACCGAACTGCTCGACTTCCTCCGCGTGCTCTTTGCCCGGGCGGCCACGGCGTATTCCAGTGCCACCGGGGAGCCGATGGTCCGCTTCACCGATGAAGGCATCCTGTCGCGCATCGTCGAGGACTACGCCGGGGAGCGGCTCCTGCTCCTCGCGCCCCTCGTCCGGGGCCGGAAAGGGCACTACCGGGAGCTCTTCGAAACGATCCAGAAGCAAGGCTACCTCCGGGCCCGCGTGGACGGGGAAGTTGTGGAACTCGAGCCTGGATTCCGGGTGGACCGCTACAAGGTCCACGACATCGAGGCCGTGGTCGACCGCATCGTCGTGCCCGATCCACCGGCATTGGACGAGGATGGCAAGCCGGCCAACGAGGAGGCGGCCCGGGTCATGCGCTCCCTGCGGACGGCTCTGGCGATGGGCAAGGGCAGCATGATGGTGCTGCCGGTGGACGATGCGGTGCCCCGCCACTTCTCCCGGGCCCTCATGTGCCCGACCACCGGCATCAGTTACCCGGAACCCGAGCCCAACCTTTTCTCGTTCAACTCCCCATACGGCGCCTGTTCGACCTGCAACGGCCTGGGGCAGGTCGCGGAAGCGTCTCGGGAGCTGATCATTCCCGACGGGAGCAAAAACCTCCGACAGGGTGGCCTCGCTCCCTTGGGGGTCCTGAAGACCGGATGGACCCGGCAGGTCGTGGAGGTGATGCTCGAGTCAGCCGGTCATTCTGCCCGGACGCCGCTGGATGAGGTCGATGAGGCCACGATGTCCAGCATCCTGTACGGCGCGGACCAGCCCGTCGTCCTCCCCGGCAAGGCCGGCACCAAGGAGCGCCGCGTCCGGTTCGACGGGGTCATTGCGACCATCGAACGGGCCGCCAAGGATGGATCCGGCGCTCCATTGAAGCGCTGGGCCCAGAAATTCCTGCACAAACGCCCCTGTCCCTCCTGCGGCGGGTCCCGCCTCAAGCCCACCGCCCACCAGTTCAAGATTGCCGGGGCCACCCTGCCCGACGTGGTGGGGATGGACCTGAAGGACCTCATGGCCTGGGCGGGCAGTGCGCTCGACACTCTGGGAGAACGCGAGGCGGCCATCGCCAAAGAACCGCTTCAGGAAATCCACGCCCGACTGGGCTTCCTCCTCGACATGGGGCTCGACTATCTGACGCTCGACCGCCCCGCGCGGTCCCTGAGCGGAGGAGAAGCCCAGCGCATCCGGCTGGCCACCCAGATCGGCTCCAAGCTCACCGGCGTCCTGTACATCCTCGACGAGCCCAGCATCGGCCTGCACCAGCGGGACAACCAGCGCCTCATCGATAGCCTCAAGACCCTGCGTGATGTGGGCAACACGATCATCGTGGTCGAGCACGACGAAGACATGATGCGCCAGGCCGACCACCTGATCGACATCGGACCGGGCGCGGGGAAGCACGGAGGTCAGGTCGTGGCCGAAGGACCGCCCGCCTCCCACCTCGCGCAGGGCAGCGTGACGGCCGAGTTCCTCGACGGAAGGCGGGGCATTGCCATTCCCGGGAAACGCCGGAAGGGCAACCGGAAAAAGCTCGGCCTGCTCGGTGCATCCGGTCACAACCTGAAGTCGGTGGACCTCCGGCTCCCCCTCGGCACCTTCATTTGCGTGACGGGGGTCAGCGGCAGCGGCAAGAGCACCCTGATCAACCAGACCCTCCACCCCGCCCTGCACAACCACTTTTACGAGGAGACCAAGCGCCCCTTGCCCTTCAAAAAGCTGTCGGGCCTCCAGCACCTCGACAAGGTCATCGCCATCGACCAGAGCCCCATCGGGCGCACGCCCCGCTCCAATCCCGCCACCTACACCGGCGTCTTCAGCGAAATCCGTTCCCTCTTCACCCAACTGCCGGAGGCCAAGATCCGCGGATACAAACCCGGACGCTTCTCCTTCAATGTGGTCGGGGGCCGCTGCGAGACGTGCAAGGGGGCGGGCTTGCGGACCATCGAGATGAACTTCCTGCCGGACGTCCACGTCCAATGCGAAGACTGCGGAGGGAAACGCTACAACCGGGAAACGGTGGAGATCCGCTACCGTGGCAAGTCCATCTCCGATGTCCTGGACATGACGATTGAGGAAGCCCTCGAGTTCTTCGACGCGCACCCCAAGATCAAACGGGTGTGCAGCACGTTGCGGGACGTCGGTCTCGGCTACCTCACCCTCGGCCAGCCCTCCACCACCCTCTCTGGTGGAGAAGCCCAGCGCGTCAAGCTGTCCACCGAGCTCGCGCGGAAGGACACCGGCAACACCTTCTACATTCTCGACGAGCCGACCACCGGGCTTCATTTCCAGGATGTGGAGATGCTCCTGAGCGTACTCCATCGTCTTGTTGATCAGGGGAATACGGTCCTTGTCATCGAGCATCAGTTGGACGTGGCCTGCAATGCCGACCACATCGTCGACATCGGCCCGGAGGGCGGCCATGGAGGCGGGACCATCGTGGCCCAGGGCACGCCGGAAGAGGTCGCCAACAGTGAAGGGGCCACAGCACCGTTCTTACGACAGATGCTGGAACGCCCATGAACTGTACCTTTTGTGCCGTATATTATATGTATGGCACACAAACCGCTTATTGACCCGAGGAGCTGGAACGACATCAAAGCCCACGACAGCTGGTCCATCTTCAAGATCATGTCCGAGTTCGTGGAAGGCTTTGAAAGCCTGCAGCGTGTCGGACCCTGCATCAGCATTTTCGGCTCGGCCCGGAAGGCGCCCGATGACCCGGATTACCTGCTGGCCACGGAGATTGGCAGCAAGCTCGTCCGCAGTGGATACGGCGTGATCACCGGAGGGGGACCCGGCATCATGGAGGCCGGAAACAAAGGTGCCCATGAGGAAGGAGGCGTGTCGGTGGGCCTCAACATGAACCTGCCCCACGAGCAGCACCACAACCCCTACATCAGCCCGGAAACCAGTCTTGAATTCGACTACTTCTTCGTGCGGAAGGTGATGTTCATGAAGTATTCGCAGGGCTACATCGTGCTGCCCGGCGGCTTCGGTACCCTCGACGAACTCTTCGAGGCCATCACCCTCATCCAAACGTCCAAGTCCAAGCGGTTCCCCATTGTCCTGGTCCGTTCGGCCTTCTGGAATGGCTTGATGGACTGGATCAAAGCTGTCCTCCTCGAACAGAACGCCACGATCAGCGCCAAAGACCTCGATCTCATCCACGTCGTGGACACCGCCGAAGAGGCCGTGGCCATCATGGACGACTTCTACTCGAACTACCTGCTGAAGCCCAACTTCTGAGCCACGGCGGCCCAGTGGACAGCATTTGCTGAGCATGACACTGCTGCGCCTTCTTCCCCTCGTTCTGCTCCTCGCCAGTTGCGAGGGGAGAACGAGCATGACCCACACCTTTCGGAATGGGACGTCCGATACGCTCCGGTTCACGGCACGCTTTGATGCCCTGCCCTGGAATGACTCCATCGCCGTCACCCTGCCTCCGGAAGGAGGGATGACCCTGTACACCTTTGATATGAGGGGCAAGTGCTCGGATTGTGCGGAATTCGGCTACCCCACCCGATGGGTCGACACCCTGGAACTCGCAGGCCGGAATTGGGCCCAGTATCCTGGTCCCGCAGCATGGTATACAGAAGTCAGCGAGGGACGGACGTGGATAGAATTCAATCACACCCTCCACATCGGCATTGGAATGGTGGAGTGAGTCCTGCACCTTCGCTGGGCAAATCCACACCATGAGATACCTTCTGCTTCCCCTGCTGCTGTTTGCCATTTCGGCCCAGTCCCAGCTCCCATACGACCTCATCGTCCTGGACCAACCCTACGAAGCGCTGACCGAAGCCACGGCACTGGACAGCAACCAATTCGACCTCGGAATCGGCTGGGATGATCCTGAATTTTCGGTCCCGCTCGGGTTCGACTTTGACTTTTCGGGACAATCCATCAGCTCTTGGGACCAACTGGGCCTAGGAACGCTCATGATGGGCACCTCCATCGACGACAAATCTGGACTCCCCTTGCTTCACGGTGTGATTCCCACTGGGTTCGATGTCATCGACCGGGGATTGGTCGGCCTCGACCCCTCCATCATCCGATGGCAGACCAGCGGAGCCCCAGGCGAGCAGGTGTTCACCATCGAATGGGCCAATGCGGGATTCTACGAGGAACTCGAGGATTCCACTTCGATCAGCTTCCTAAACCTCCAGGTTCGTCTGTTCGAGGCGGATGGAGCCCTCGAATTCCACTATGGTCCTTCCGTCATTGAAGACCCGACGTTGTTCGAACCGGCCATCTGCGGGCTGCTTTTGAATCTCGACCCCTTCAGTTACAGCGCCGACGTCTACGCCCTGGACGGAGCCTCTTCCGACCCGAACATCGTATCCTATACGGCGATCGAAGAGTGGTATTACGGAGCCTACCTTCTGTCCCACCCCGCCGACGGCACAGTCTACCGCTGGGCCCCGGCGGAGACCACACTCGTGATGGAACAGAGGGGAACCCAATTCACCGCATGGCCCAACCCCACCGCGGGTGAGGTGAACCTGGCCTTTGATGGCGCGCACATGTGGACCGTTCTCGACGCCACGGGCCGCGTTGTGATGAGCGGCGAAGGGCAGGATGGCCAACGCCTCGACCTCTCTGGACTCGACGCCGGTGCTTACACCGTTCGGCTCGACAACGGGGCCGCCCAACGCTTGGTGAAGCACTGACGGGCTGACAGCCTGACACGAAAAATCCGGTGGCCTCCTGTCAGGTCGTCGGATTTTTTGCTTTGGCACCGCCCGGCACGGGATTTGACCTTGGGCAGGCACGACATTGATTCATCATGCAACAAGGCCAGATCAACGTACAGACGGAAAACATCTTTCCGATCATCAAGAAATTCCTCTACAGCGACCACGAAATCTTCTTGAGGGAGCTCGTGTCCAACGCCGTGGACGCCACCCAAAAGCGCAAGGCCCTGATTCGGGTCGGAGAGATTGAAGGCAACGCCGATGGCGCACAGGTGCACATCCTGCTCGACGCAGACGCCAAGACCCTGACCATCCGGGATGCCGGCATCGGCATGACCGAGGAAGAGGTCGACAAGTACATCAACCAGATCGCCTTCTCCGGCGCCACCGAGTTCGTGGAGCAGTTCCAGGAGAAGTACGCCGACAAGGCCGACGCCAAGGA
>WTID01000234.1 GCA_011522855.1 Flavobacteriales bacterium | reverse complement strand
CCGGCGTCACGAGCTCCCCGACGTCCGGACCGAATTGGTTGGGCGCGAGCTCCGTGCCGTCCGGCAGCGTGTGGCGCACCGTGATGTCGCGCAACTGCCAGCTGGTTTCGATGCGCACGATGCCTCCCGAACCGTCCGCCTCGGCAAATCCGTAGGGCCCGTAGATGGGATAGCCATCAAACGCATAACCGATGAGTGGGCTGTGCGCCGCCGGGTCCACCGTGAAGAGCGCCTCGCTGGGAAAGTCGTCGCACACGTCGCTGGTGGGTGCGAAGCTGTCGTCAAAGCGGGTCGGCACCTGGTGGTGGTGGTACCGGCCCATGGCGGGGTGGCCCTTGGCGCAGTCGAATCCATGATTCTCGAAGAACCCTCCGTTCTGGTGCCAAATGCCCTGGTTGTTGTAGCTGAAGGCGTCCTGCGCATTGAAAATGACCACCCCGTTGATGAGGACGCCGGTGTGACCGAGTCCGGTCGCCGTGCCGCCCGTCGGCCCTTCCTGAGGATTCCGGGGAATCTGGAAGAGGTAGTCCTGCGCGGTGGCCTGCGAGGGGTTGCCGTCCGGGAAGGGCGCCGTCGCATATCGCGGGATGCCCGTGGCGTGGATGTAGACGTTGTCGGCGCTGTATTGGACCAGCTGGACGTCGCACTCGTCCTGCATCGGGACAAGGGAATTGCCGTTCCAGTATTGGCCCGTGGCGCCGTCGGTGTTGAGAAGCCAAGCCTCGAGTTCGGGTTGGGCCCACAGGCCGATCGGCAGGATGGACAGACAGAAAAGCAGGGAGGCTCGCATGAGGGCAGGTGTTTGCCGGCAAGATGGGTTTAATTGGGGCATGCTTTCGCCTGACGAGAAAGAGAAGATCCGCGTGGCCATCGAGCGCAAGGCGCGGGACCTCGACGAGCGGATTGAGGAATACCGCGAACTGACCAAGCCCATCCCCCCGAGCGAGGCCATCGGCCGGGTCAGCCGGATGGACGCGATCAACAACAAGTCCGTCAACGAGGCCGCCCTGCGCCAGGCCGAGAAGCAGCGGCAAGGCCTGAACCGGGCGCTCCAACGCCTGGACGACGACCGCTTCGGCCTGTGCACGCGGTGTGGGGAGCCCATTCCCACCGGCCGCCTCCTGCTGATGCCGGGGGCCTTGACCTGCGTCCGGTGCGCGGGTTGATTTCCCGGTCGAAATTCCCGAACTTCTTGGCATGCTCATCGAGATTCACCAAGAAACCCCGGAGCTCCGCAAGGTGGAGCAGGCGGCGGAGTTGTTGCGCCGCGACGGCGTCCTGATCATCCCTTCCGATTCGGTGTACTCGTTTGCCTGTGCCTTGGGCTCCACCAAGGCGCTCGAGAAGATGGCCCGGCTCCGCGACCTGAGCCCCACCGAGGCCAATTTCTCCCTCCTCTGCCAGGATCTGAGTCAGGTGAGCCAATACGTCGCCCCCCTGCCCCAACCGGTCTTCAAGCTGATGAAGCGCGCGCTGCCCGGCCCCTTCACCTTCATTCTCAACGCCGGGGTCAAGGTGCCGCGGATCTTCCGCAAGTCGAAGAAGGAGGTCGGCATCCGCATCCCTGACCACGCCGTGCCCAAGGCCCTCATCGAGGCGATTGGACGCCCGCTCGTCGTGAGCTCGGTGCACCACGACGACGAGGCCATCGAATACATGACCGACCCGGGCCTGGTCCACGAGAAATACAGCGGCCAGGTGGACGCGGTGGTTGGCGGCGGACTCGGACACCTCGAGGCCTCCACGGTCATCGACTGCACCTCGGGCGAGCCTGAAGTGGTCCGGGAGGGCCGCGGGGCGCTCGAAGGGGTCCTGTGACATTTGTCATCGAAGGCGGATTCCCGGCCGGACCGATGTAGCTTGAGATAACATCGCCACCGCAGATGAACCGACTGCTCCTTCTTCCCCTCCTGCTCCTCTTCGTTTCCAACCCCACCGACGCCCAGGAGGCTTCGGAACGCCGCGGCCATTGGACGACGGTCTCCCTGACTCCGGACCTGCTGCCCACGGTCAAGGCCGACGATGCCGTGGGCCTGAAGCTGGACCTCGAACGTTTCGAGGCCCTGCGCGAGGCGCGTCCGGAACGCACGTCCATGGCGCTGCCCTTCCCGGATCGCGAGGTGGCCTTGCGGCTGCAGCGGTTCGACGTCCGCAGTGACGCCTTCGAGGTGGCCGTGACCGGACCGGATGGGTTCCGCTCGGTGGAGCCCCGCACCCGGATTGTGACCTACGAGGTCGAAGGCGAAGTCACCGGCACCCTCATCCTCTTCCACGATCATGTGGTGGCCTCCCTGCAACGCGACGGGCGCCGCTGGGAGCTGAACCGCCGAGCCGGCGATGTCCACGCCCTCTTCCCTGTGGACGCGTCCACGGACGACCGGACCTTCACCTGCGGGGTCGAGGACCAGGCCGAACTCCCGCCAGCCGATTCCGGGCCGGGAGCCACCGAATCCAGAGCGTCTTCGCTCCTCGAATGCGTCGAGGTCGGGCTTGAGGTGGACCAATTCACCTACCAAGCCTTGGGCTCCAACGTGGACGACGTCGTGGACTGGGCGCTGGCCATCATGGCGTCGGTCGACCAGATCTACCGCAACGAGCTCAACGACCTCATCACCCTCGACGTGCGGTTCCTGCACATCTGGATTTCCCCGGACCCCTATGCCACGGTGGTCAACGACGGCGGCGGTTTGCTCGGCGCCTTCAACTCCGAGTGGAACAACAACCCCAACTTCAACGCCATTCCGCTGGACCTGAAGCATTACCTGACCATCCGAACCAACATCGGAACGGGCGGCATCGCCTACCTCAACGGCCTCTGCAACAGCTACAACGCCGGCCTGAGCGGCAACCTCTCCTCCACCACGACCTACGACCTCAACACCTACGCCTGGAACCTCGACGTGGTCTCCCACGAAATCGGCCACAACTGCGGCTCCAACCACACCCACTGGTGCGGATGGCCGGGCGGGCCCATCGACAATTGCGGCAGCCTCGAGGGCGACTGCACCGGCTACACCGACAGCCCCACCGGCCAGCTCGGCACCATCATGAGCTACTGCCACGCCATCGCCGGGGGCAGCAAGACGTTGACCTTCCACCCCCTCGTGGAGGACAACGCGCTGATCCCCACGTTCAATGCAGCCAGCTGCATCGGCACCTGTGGCGACCAGGTCATCGAGACCACCGACCTCCAGTGCGGGGATGCCACCGCCTGCAACTACACCCCAGGGGACACCAACACCGAAGGCTGCATCTACGCGGGCGACTGTGCCGAATGCGGCCCGGACGGCGGCGTCATCGGCGGACTCGAGGTCCTCGGGCTCACCGCCACCCTCGCCGGAACCGGGGTCCAGACCACGCCGATCGACGCTTCGGGAACCCCTCAGGCGCTGGACATCACCCTGGACTTTAGCAACTCGCAAAGTGGTGGCTCATGGCCCGGCGACATGGTGCTCGTCCTGTGCTCCCCCGGCGGGGACTGCCTGCAGGTCGGCGGCTACGACGTGGACCCGGGCTACCCCTCCGCCGGTGCCTGGCCGGGCGGATGGAACGTCTCCACGCCCGGCATTTACACGGCCAACATCAGCCTCTCCCTCGTCCCGCTCAGCGGCAGTGGAAGCTGGTCCGTGCAGGTCATCAACGGCTGGACCAGCTCCGGCATCGTGGACTACGACATGGACCTGCAGTTCCCCGGCCTCTGTCCCCTGGCGACCGATGTTCCGGGCTGCACGGATGCCGCCGCCTGCAACTTCGATGCGGACGCCACTGTCGACGACGGCTCCTGCCTCTACGACGACGCCCTCGGCGTCTGTGGCGGGGACTGCACGGCGGACGCCAACGCCAACGGCATCTGCGACGACCAGGAGACCTGCGGAGCGGGCGCCTGTGGAGCCGGCACCTGGTGGGATGACAATGCCGGCCTCTGCCGCTCGCTGCTCCTCACCTGCCCAGGCGACATCGACTTCAACGGCTCGGTCAACGTGACGGACGTCCTCGATGTGCTCGGCCAGTTCGGCGTCGACTGCGGCGGCCCGAACACCGCCCCGTCAACGTGCCCCGACATGCCCTGCTGTGACGCGGACGCCTGCGGCACCGGGACGGTCTGGAATGCGGCCACCGGCCAATGCGTCTCCAGCCTGACGGTCTGTCCAGGTGACGTGGACGGCGATGGCATCGTGGGGGTCAACGACGTGCTGGACATCCTGTCCAACTTCGGGGGCGCTTGCGAGTGAGGCTCAGCCCGCCGCCCCGGACCGGGCGGTGAGCATGGGCACGAAGGCGAAGGCCCCGTGGGTCTGGCGCGTGAACGTGGTCTCGTCCATGCGGCGCACCTCGGTCATGGTCTGCTTTCCCTCGCCCGCTTCAGGGTCATCGAGAGGGATGATGAGCCGACCGCCCACCGCCAGCTGGCCGAGCAGCGCCTCGGGAATGAAGGGCGCTCCACACGTGACCAGGATCCCGTCGAACGGGGCGAAGGCCGTCTTGCCCTTGTACCCGTCTCCGTAGTAGCAACTCGCCCGGTAGCCGAGCTTCTTGAGAAACGGAGTGGTCCGGTCGTACAGGTCCTTCTGCCGCTCGATGCTGTGGACCTTGTAGCCCATGGCGACCAGGACAGCGCATTGGTAACCGCTCCCGGTGCCGATCTCCAGCACCTTGGCCCCGGCGGGAAGGCGAAGGAGTTCGGTCTGCCGCGCCACCGTGTAGGGGTGGCTGATCGTCTGGCCGGCCCCGATGCGGAAGGCCTTGTTGTCATAGGCGAAATGCACGAAGGCATCGTCCATGAAATGGTGCCGGGGCACGCGGTCCATCGCGTCGAGGACCCGCTCGTCGGCGATGCCCATGCCGCGCAGCTTGTCGAGGAGCGCCTTGCGGAGCCCCTTGTGCCGGTAGGTGTCGTCGAGATTGGCTGCGGTCGTCGCCATGGACCATCGAAAATAGGCGCAGGCCCGGCCGGGATTCGGTGTGGAAATCAAGGCTTGCCAACATTCGCCCCGGGGTCGTCCGACCGGGTACTTTCGTCCGTCCATGTCCTCTCCCCTGCGCATCGGTGTCCTCGGAGCCGGCCACCTCGGCCGCATCCACCTGCGTTGCTTGCAGCCCCTCGGGGAGGCCTGGCAACTCGTCGGGCTCCACGACCCGGATCCGGCTGCCCTCCAGGCGGTCTCCAGCCTCGCCCAGGAGGAAGGCTGGGCCTCGGTGCCAGAGGCCTTCGACTCGCCTGAAGCGTTGCTCGCCGCCGTGGACGCCGTGGCCATCGTGACGCCCACCGCCCACCACGCCCGCATGGCAGAGATGGCCCTGGCGGCCGGCTGCCACGTCTTCATCGAGAAGCCGGTGACCACGACGCTTGCCGAGGCTGAGGCCCTCGTGGCAGCCCGGGATGCGGCCGGCAAGGTGGTCCAGGTCGGCCATGTGGAGCGCTTCAATCCCGCCTTCCGGGCGGCGGAGCACCACCTGGACCGCCCCCGCTTCATCGAAGCCCACCGGCTCGCCCCCTTCAACCCGCGCGGACTCGATGTGCCCGTCGTGCTCGACCTCATGATCCACGACATCGACCTCGCGCTGCACGCCCTCGAAGGCGACGTGGTGCGGGTCGCGGCCAATGGGGTCGCCATCGCCGGGGACAGCGTGGACATCGCCAACGCCCGCATCGAATTCAGCTCCGGAGCCGTCGCCAACCTCACAGCCAGCCGCGTCAGCCTGAACCCGATGCGCAAGGTGCGCCTCTTCCAGCCCGACGCCTACCTCTCCGTAGACCTGCTGAACCGCAGTGCCCAGGTGGTCCGCCTCGAGGACGTCGGCGACGGCGAGGAACGGGATCCCTACGGCCTCTATCTGGACGTGCCGGGGCGGGCGGCACGTCGGCTCCACATCGACCAACCCGACATCGGCGAGGCCAACGCCATCGCCGACGAACTCACCCATTTCCACGCCGCCTGCGCCGGAGCAGCGCCCTGCCGGGTGCCGCTCGAGGACGGCCTCGCCGCCCTGCGTGTCGCGCAGGAGGTGTTGGATTGCATTGAAACCTCCCTGAAACCATGACCCGAAACTGGTTCACCTGCGTTGTCAAATACACCCGCCACGGGGCCGACGGCGTCGAAGAAAAGACCACCGACCAGCTGCTGCTGGACGCCTACACCTACACCGAGGCCGAGGCCCGGCTCGTCGGCATCGTGACCGATGTCTGCACCGGCCCGTTTGAAGTCCAGTCCATCACCAAGAGCAACTACGCCGAGGTCGTCCGTTGGGACACCGGGGACAAGTGGTTCCGCATCAAGGTGGCCCTGACGAGCTTTGACGAGCGGAGCGGCAAGGAGAGGGAGTCCAACCAGTTCTTCCTCTTCAGCGCGGACGACGTCAAGGACGCCTTCGACAAGACCCGCGAGTTCCTCAAGGGCTCGGGCATCGGCTTCGTCATCCCCGCCATCAACTACACCAAGATCAGCGAGATCTACCCCCAGAGCGAGGAGGGATCGACCAACATGACCGCAGCCGACGGCTACGGCGCCGTGCCGGCCGACCACCCCTCCATCGCCCAGCCTGCGGCCGAGGAAGGCGTCCCGGCCGGGGTCGACCCGGAGACCGGGGAAGTGAACTGAAGGGCGGGCGTCAGGCCCATTCCCAGCAGGACCGGTAGGCCCCTGTCGCCTCGCAGTGCTGGGTGAATCCGGCATAGAAGCCGTCGGTGCCCAGCGTCGCGCTGTCGCCGATGACGAGCAGGTGCATCCGGGCGCGGGTCATGGCCACGTTCATGCGCCGGTGCTCAGCCAGGAAGCCCACTGTGCCGTCCG
>WTID01000072.1:5085-23829 GCA_011522855.1 Flavobacteriales bacterium | reverse complement strand
GTTCGTGGGAAATGTCCCGGCGGATGCGGCCGACGAAGACCTCGTCCTTGCCTTCCGCGTGCAGGGGCATGGGATACTGGTTGCCCATGGGGTCGTCCTGGATGATCAGGCCGGGCATCAATTGCAGAGCCTCGCGGACGTCCGGTACGCTGAAGGGGCGTTCGAGCTCGAGGTAAACGCTTTCGCTGTGTCCGCCCACCACCGGGACGCGCACGGCGGTGGCGCTGACCTCTACATGGGCGTCATCGAGAATCTTCTTGGTCTCATGGTGGAGCTTCATCTCCTCACGGGTGAAGTCGTTCTCCAGGAACACGTCGCAGTGTGGCAGGCAATTGCCGTCAATCGGGTGCGGGTAGACACGGTTGGCCTCATTTCCCTTTCGCTCCTCCGTCAACTGGGCAATGCCGGCTTGCCCCGTGCCCGTCACGCTCTGGTACGTACTGACGATGGCCCGGCGGATGAGGAAGCGGTCGTGGAGGGGCTTGAGGGCCATCACGAGTTGAATCGTGGAGCAGTTCGGATTGGCGATCAGCAGGTCCTTGTCCGTGATGCTGTCGGCGTTGACTTCCGGCACGACAAGCGGCACGTCGGGATCCATTCTCCAGGCGGATGAATTGTCCACCACGGAGCATCCGATGTCCGTGAACGCCCGGGCCCATTGGCGGCTGATGTCTCCCCCGGCGCTGAACAGGGCGAGGTCGGGCTTCTGCTCGATGGCCTCCTCGAGGGTCATGACCTCGATGGCCTCTCCCTTGAAGTCCACGGTCTTGCCCTTGGACCGCGCACTGGCCACGGGGAGGAGGCGCTTGATGGGGAATTTCCGGGCAACCAATCCTTCGATGATGGTCCTGCCCACCAATCCGGTCGCGCCGACAACGGCCAAGGTCCTTCCGTGCGTGGATGCCATGATCTGCTCTTTCTTCGATTCGTCAACGGCCCCAAACCCTTTGTGGGCGAAGGATTCCGCTGTTGCAAAGGTACGAGGTTGGCGGCATGCACATCCACTGCCGGTTTCTGCCCCTCCTGGTGGCCGGAGCCATTCTTGCACAGGACCTCCCGACGGGTCTCCTTCAGGCCCAGACCGTCACCGCGACCCGATGGGTGATTTCGGCCCTCCATCCAGACCCGACCCCGGCCCTTGGGGCCCCCGACTGCGAGTACATCGCCCTGCATGCCCTACCGGATTCCCAGCCAGGCGGAGGAACCTGCAGGACCGATGGGTTGGTGTTGTCCTGGAATGGCCATGAACGCGAGCTGCCGGATGGAGCATGGCCAGTGGGCAGCACGGTGGTGGTGCACCGGGCAGCGGACAGCCTGCTTCTCACGGACTGGGCGCCACACCGCATCGGGCTGTCTTCTTGGCCGGCCCTCGTCAATGGGGGCACGTTGGTCTCCCTGTCCGATTCGGGCGGCGCGCTGGTCGATGCCGTCCTCTACGACGAGGAGGCATTGGCGGGTGGCGGCCGCCCCCTCCTCAGACAGGACCCGCGGGCCTGCGGGGCCGGGGTCAATTTTGCAGCCTGGACCGCTCCCTCCAATCCCTTCGATCCAGTGGGCATTCCACCGAATGTGGAGGGCCTTGTCTGGACCTCGGATGCGCTTCTGTCGGAATCCGAAGCGTTTGACCGGATGCTTGTGCGGGGTCCCGGTCACCTCGAGTGGAGGTTGCCCGGCCCGGTGGATCCCCGTGCTATGGTGCTGGCGGAATGGCGGGTTGGTGGGGTGCGGTTGCCGACACCGCTGTGGTCTTCTGATTCCGTGGTGACGGTCACTTGGACGGACCGACTCGAGGGGTCTCCGGCACCACACACGGATGAGGGACTGCCGATGCGGTTGGGGCCGGTGCGGGGATGTGCCCCGGGAAGCGCACCCGTGTTCCTGAAGGGGCGTTGGACCGCGTTGCCCGCTGCCGGAGAGGTGGGGGTGGTGGGCATGCTCGCGGATCCCCTGCCAGATGATCCATTGGAATCCTCGGAGTCCGTCCGCCTTCTGAATCTGGCGGACCGGGTGCTCGACGCCGGAGGATGGCGGTGGGGGGGAGCCCGTCTGATGCGCCGCGCGCTTCTGCTTCCGGATCAGCCCCGCACCTTCCGGGAAGATGACTTCGAGGATTGGCCGGGGCTCGCCAACGCGGGCGGTTGGATGCAGGTGACCACACCTCAAGGGCAACCCGTGGTGTCCTGGTCCTGGTCCCCGTGCTCCCACACCTTGGAGGAACTGGAGGGACGAGCCCTGCCGCTTGAAAGGGTGCCGGCCACAGGGCAGGATTGGCACACCAAGGGCCATCCGGAAACGGAGTCCACCCCGGAGGTCACCGGCTATGGGTGTCCTCGAGACTGGTCGGGGGAGGTTCAGGGGGTGGAGGTGCATTTTTCCGTGCCGGCTCTGTTTCTGGATGGCACCGAATGGCGCTGGGTGACGTCCGATGGCGACGAGGAGCCCATGGACGGCGAGGTGATTCTGGAGTCCCCGAATACCATCCGATTGACCCGGCGAAACGGAGCGCCCCTCTCATCGGATTGGCCATCGAGTTCCACGGTCAAGGGGTGGAATCCTGCTCTGCATGGTGGTTCGGGCACAGCCATGCAGAAAGGGTGGCATGTGTCGGTGAGTTGCCCCCCGGTGCCGTTGCCGGACCGGGTGGAGTTGCGGGTGAATGAGGCGCTCTGGGCGGCAGAGGATGGAGGGGGTGAGTTTGTCGAAGTGGAGAACCGAAGTGGTTTCCCGGTGGATGTGGGCGGTTTGCAGGTGACCAAGGAAACGCATCCGGACCCGTCGAATTGGCAGGTCTGGGTGGAAGGCGGCCGCTCCTTGGTGGTGCCGACCGGTGGGGTGATGGCCTTTGGTCGATGTCCACGATGGTTCCGTCGGGGGCACCCCGAAGCGGGGCCCGCCTGCTGGCCGGCAGAATCGTGGTTTTCCCTATCCGATGAAGCAGGGAGCCTGTCCCTTCGACTGCCCTCGCATGGGCCCGAACCCATCGATTCAATTTCCTGGCATGCCGGGATGCAGGGACCGTGGTGGTGGCAGGAGACCGGTTGGGCCTGGAGGAGAATGGGCCCGGGGCCCGAGGATTGGTCACCTTCGACCGATGGGGGGTCACCCGGCGCAATCAACCGCGCCGAACCCGTAGACTGTCCTGGTCAGGACGCCCCCGTCTCCGTCGTCGTCGGGGTCAACGGATTGCCGGCGTTGCGGTGGCGGTTTCCTTCGGCGGGGCACAGTGTGCTCCTTCGCATGGTCCGCTGGCCGGATGGAACGCTGGTGAACATGCAGGGCCTGGACCTCTCCGAACGGCAGGGCGAATGGACCTGGACCGGAGAGGATTCCAGCGGAAACCCGGTTCCCCCAGGAGGACTGGTCTGGGACGTGAGGTGGTGGGGAAGGACCTGCCGGGGTCGGTTCCGCGAACATCTTCGCGTGCCCGGCCGCCCGTGAGTGCGCGGGGCTTCGGTTGTGGATGCGGTTGACCGACCTTGCGGACATGTTCGAGGGAGCCTTGCGCACAGTCCAGGAAATGCCAGTCGGCTGGTGGTCCAGTTGGTTCCTGCTTGCGCTCGGCCTTGGGCTTCTTCATCGGGCGCAGCCGGCCCACCGGCGTTGGATGTGGTGGGCGTGGACAGACCACCGTCTGCTGGTCCTGGAGCTCGCTGATCGGCAACGGGTCCAAATCACATGGGTGATGTCCTGTGGGCTCGCCGGATTGGCCCTGTCCCTGTCCATGGTGGGGATGGGAGCGGTGTCGGACTCGGCCATTCCCTCCTGGCCCTTGGTGTGGAAAGGGGTGTTCGCCTGGGCTCTGCTCCTGTTCCTGCGCTGGGTCACGGCCCTCCTCTGGGACTTGCGGTTGGGAGACCATCACGTCGGGGACGTCTTCTTTGTGAATCACCGACTGCACATGGAATCGGCGGCCTGGTTGATTGCTCCGGTTGGGTTTGTCTGCTCAACTTGGGGGCCGGACGCCAGCCGGTTCGGCTTTCGGTTGGCCCTCCTGCTCTGGGGTGTGGGATGGTTCCTCCGACAGCGCCGGGGCGTTTCCCAGAATCCCCTGTTCAGAAAACAGCCCCTGCTCGGGATTCTGTACCTTTGCGGCCTCGAAATCCTCCCAGTCGCGGTCCTCTTCCGCATCTGGCAGGGGTAAGCACATGGGCAAGAAGGTCAAGACCATTCTCATTTCGCAACCCAAACCTTCGACGGAGAAGTCGCCGTATTTCGATCTGGCGGCCAAGCACAAGTTGAAGATCGATTTCCGCAGCTTCATCCATGTGGAAGGGGTCGACGGACAGACGTTCCGTCAGGAACGCATCGACCTGGGCGAGCACGGCAGCATCATTTTCACGTCCCGCAATGCGGTCGACCATTACTTCCGGATGGCGGCGGAGTTGCGCTACGAGGTGCCGGATACGACCAAGTATTTCTGCATCAGCGAATCCACGGCCCACTACCTGCAGAAGTACATCGTCTACAGGAAGCGGAAGATCTTCCACGGGCAACTCCGTTTCACCGAGCTCATCGCTTTCATCAAGAAGCACAAGAAGGAGAAGTTCCTGCTTCCCTGCGCGGACATCCTCAAGCCGAGCATTCCGAACCTGCTCGAGGAGAATGGCATCGACTTCACCAAGGCGGTGATGTACAATACGGTGTGCAGCGACCTGTCCGACCTGTCCGATGTGAAGTACGACATGCTCGTGTTCTTCTCGCCGTCCGGCATCGAGAGTCTCTACAAGAATTTCCCGGACTTCGAGCAGGGAGAGACCCGCATCGCCGTGTTCGGCCCGACGACGCGCAAGGCGGCGGAAGCCAAGAACCTGCGGATTGACATCGGTGCGCCCCACCCCAAGGCGCCGTCGATGAGCATGGCCATCGAGAACCACATTCTCGGCAAGGACTGATCACCCTGCAAGCAAGGGAACCCAGCAAGGACCTCGGCCAGGGCCGGGACAGAAGCCTCAAGCGGAAGGTGGTCATGGACCGCGTGTTTGCCGAGGGTCACACGGCCAAGGAATTCCCGTTGATTGTGCGTTTCGCCCAGGTGCCGATGGACGGTCCCGCGCCGACCAGGGTGGCCTTCACCGTATCCAAGCGGCGGTTCCGGCGGGCCGTGGACCGCAACCGCATCAAGCGGTTGATGCGCGAAAGTTGGCGGAATCGGCGTTCGGTGTTCGAGGATGGCCTTCCGGAGCGTGTCCAGTTTGCCGTCGTGCTCATCTTTGTGGGGAAGGACCTGCCTTCCCAGGAGCACGTCGACCGGGCCATGGACCGGTTGCTGTCCCGAATGAACGACGCCCTGCACGACCCCGCATGACCCGCCCCAGAACGACCCGCCTTTCCGCCGTCCTCGTGGCCGTTGCCCTTGCCGTCCTCGGCATCCGGGCGGCCCTGCCCTCCGGCACCTACTTCGAAGTCACCAAGCACCTCGAGATCCTGACTTCCGTCTTTCGGGGCGTGCATGAGTTTTACGTGGAGGAGCCCGAGCCGGGCACCCTGATGCGCGTGGCCATCGACGCCATGCTCGACGAGCTGGACCCCTACACCATCTACTATCCCGAATCGCGGATCGAGGACATCCGGTTCATGAACACGGGCGAATACGGGGGCATTGGCGCCCTCGTCCAGCCGATGGAGGGCCGGATGACGATTGTGGAGGTCTACGAAGGATACCCGGCGCACAAGGCGGGCCTGCGTCCGGGAGACATCGTCCTCGACGTCGACGGGCGCAAGGTGGAAGCGGACATGGACACCGAGGCCGTCTCCGACCTGCTTCAGGGCGAATCCGGCAGTGCGGTGACCGTCGGCATCGACCGCCCCTATGGCGGGGGGCGACTCGAATTCGAGGTGAAGCGGGCCAAGGTTCGCATTCCGGCCGTCCCCTATTCCGGCATGCTCGACGACCGCACGGGCTACATCTACCTCTCCAAATTCACCCGCGGTTCGGCCGGAGAGGTGCGCAAGGCCCTGATGGCCCTTCGGGATTCCGCCGGCATGGAGCGGCTGGTGCTCGACCTTCGGGGCAATGGAGGTGGCCTGCTCAACGAGAGCGTCAGCATCGTCAACCTGTTCGTTCCGAAAGGAACGGAAATCGTCTCCACCCGGGGCAAGACCGACAAGTGGAACAAGTCCTACACCGCGCTGGGCCGGCCGACGGCGCCGGACATGCCGCTCGTGGTGCTCATCGACGGACAATCCGCGAGCGCCTCTGAAATCGTGAGCGGCACCCTCCAGGACCTCGACCGGGCTCTGATCATCGGCATGGAGAGCTTCGGAAAGGGGCTGGTCCAGCAGACCAAGGACATGGCCTTCAACACCCGACTCAAGGTGACAGTGGCCAAATACTACACGGCCAGCGGGCGATGCATCCAACGCCTCGATTACGGGGGAGACCGGGATGCGCAGGGCAAAGCGAAGGCCGTCTCGGACTCGTTGTTGCGGACGTTCAGCACGCGCATGGGCCGGCCGGTCATTGAAGGCCGGGGCATCCAGCCGGACATTGAGGTGGAAACGCCCTTCATGTCCACGTTGCTCGAACGCTTGCTCGATGAATACGCCCTTTTCGATTACGCCACAGCCGTCGCCTCTCGCCTCGACAGTGCGCAGGTTCCGGACCCCGTGTCCTATTCGCTGGCGGAAGTCGATTGGCAGGGGTTCGAACCCCATTTGAGGGACAAGGGATTCACGTACTCCACGGAGAGCATGGCTGTACTGGATGACCTGAAGGACGTGGTCGGCATCGAGCAGTATGATGGCGTATCCAGCGAGGCCATGGCTTCACTTGAGGCGGCCCTCGAGCCGGATCTGGGCCGGGACCTCGGCTTGTTTGAGGCCGAAATCCGGCAGGCCTTGGAGGAGGAGGTGGTCCTCCGATTCCATCTGGCGGCGGGCATGGTTGAGCGCAGTTTGACCGAGGATCCCACCGTGCTGCGGGCCCTCGACACCTTCGGGGAGGAGATGGAGTCCATCATCGGAACAGGCCGGGTAGAGGCCCCGGAATCCAGCGAAAAACGTTGATGTCCCCGGGGTGGTCCAGGGAAGCGATGTGGAGGACGGCCTGGTGCGCCGTGGCCCTCTCTTTTCCCTGGTCCAACTCGTTCATGAGTGTTGCCACTGCCCTGCTGGGACTCGTGGCCCTCGTTGAATTGGCCCAGCCCCAACGCCGCGTTCCGGAGATCCAGTTCTCCCGGGTGTCTGGCTTGGCGCTGTTGGCGTTGGTGGCGCTTTCGGCCGCCTCCACATTCTGGAGCCTGGACGGGGCCCTCGCCCTCCACGACGTGAGGGTGAAGTTGCCCCTCGCCGTGGGAGGCTTGGTGCTGCTCGCGGCGCGGGGTTCGGCCCTCCTGTCGGCCGGCTCCATGGACCGGGTCCTTCGTTGCGCTGCCTTCAGCGCCGTAGCCGCGACGGCGACCGTCGTCGTCCTGGATGTGGTGGACGGTGCCCCCTTCGGCGGCCGGAGCGCCTCCCGGTTCATCTCGCACATCCGATTCGGGCTCTGGTGGGCCGCATTGCTCCCGCTGATTGCGTCCCGGCTCTCGAGGACGTGGTCCGTGTTGGCGGTGGTCTCTGCCTTCTTGGCTTGGTTCTGGACCGAGTCGCTGACCGGCCTGCTGACCGGCTTGCTCACCATGGCCTGGTGGGGTCCCATGCTCGTCCGTCCCGGGAACGCCGCACTGGAGTGGCCATCGCCTCGTGCCGTGCGGGCGCGACTTGCGTTGGTCACCGGCGCGCTCGCCGCACTGGCCATCGGGTTGCATTCGGCCCTGCCATCCGACTACCCCGATCTCGATGCCTTGCCGGAATTCACCGAGAACGGGGAAGAATACCACCACCATCCGGAGCGACGGGTGACGGAAAATGGCCATTTCGTGTGGACTGAAGTGGCCTGGGGGGAGCTGTCCGCCGCGTGGCGCTCCCGCCACGACCTGCCCTTCGATGCGGTGAAGGGCCGGCTGATTCGCTTTCTCGCCTCCAAGGGATTGCCCAAGGACCAGGTGGGGGTCGACGCGCTCTCTGCCGAAGAGGTGCAGGCGATTGCCGACGGCGCCACCTCGGTGGTGGAATGGCGCGCAGTGGGCTGGGCCAGACGATGGAACCGAATGTGTTTCAATTGGGGACAATGGTTGGACGGGGTCCGATCCGGAAACGCGAGTCTCCTCGCGAGACAGGTCTACCAATCGACGGCCTGGTCGGCCATCGAAACCTTGTCGTGGAGCGCCCACGTGATGGGTGTCGGAACGGGAAGTGGCCGGGCCGTCTTGATGGAAACCTATGCCAGGGAATATCCGGACTGGCCGGCCGACATGCGTCACCGGCCGCACAACCAATGGCTCAGCATCTGGTTGGAACAGGGCTGGATTGGCCTGTTGCTGCTGATCGCCGCTGGGTGGGCGGTTCTTCACCAGCCATGGGGCGTGCCCGGGCTCATCGCGCTCTGGTTGTCGTTCTGTTTCGAGGACACGCTGGAGACCCAGGCCGGCGTGACGCTGGCCCTCTGGGTGCTCGTCCTGCCGGTCCTCCTCAGCTGCGCCCCGCGGTCGGGAGCTGGCTGAGACAAGCCTCGAGGACGATGTCGACGGAGAGGTCCAGCGCCCCATTCGCCGTGTAGGCTTCGGCGGTGCACACCCTGACTGCAGGACCGAGCGGGGCCCACCGTTCCGCCCACTCGGGGGCGGCTGGGCCGTAAAGGCCGACGCATGGCGTGCCGAGGGCGGCGGCGGTGTGCAGTGGACCGGTGCTCGAGGCCACCACGAGGGCAGCTGCCGATTGCAGCGCCATCAATTGGGTCAGGTCGAAATGCCCGCCGAAATCGACGATGTCCGCCCGGTCTGGCCGGTGGGGGGCAAAGGCGTCCCTTTCCGTTTCGGTGCCCGTCAGGCCGACAGCGTACCCCGCATCGGCCAGTCGCGTGGCGAGCTCGGCGAACCGCTCGGGCGGCCAATTGCCGGCACTGCCGTGGGACCCGGGGTGCAGCAGAGCGAGCGGACGGTCGATGGACTCCAAATGGGCGCGCACAACGGAGTCGGCTTCGGGCGCATCCAGTCCACGGGCCGTGCGGTGTGCGCGGTCCGGATCGATGTTGAGGGGCAGAAGCAGCCGCAGCCCGTGCCAGGCCTCGTGGCCACCGGACGCCTTGCGGCTGTCCCAGCATCGGTGGGTGGCGTGCCGCAGTCCCTGCCAGCGGCGTCCCGTCGCGATGCGCATCGGGATGCCCGCACGGTGGGCCGCTTTCAGGACCGCCGCATCCGGAAAGGCGTGGATGGAGACGTCGTACCCGTCCTGTCGCAGGGCCTCCGCTCCGGCGTCGTCTGGCCGGTCGGCCATGGCGGCCGTCCATTCCACGACCCGGTCAACGCCGAGGGCCTGGCGGGCCACGGGAACCGCATATCCGCGGACGAGGAGGTCCACTTCCACCCCGGGGTGGGCCTCCTTGAGGGCCCGGACGAGGGGCAGGGTCACGACGAGATCGCCGAGGGCATCCGTGCGGGTGACGAGCACCCGGCGCGGAGGCGGCATGGCTCCTTTGTTCAGGGCCCGCAGACGGGCGTGTTTCCGCCAGGTGGCCCAAGCGCTGCGCCGGGCGATGACCCAGCCCGTTCGGCCGTCGAGGACCCCCAGCTTGATCACGAACGTCTTTGCCCATTGGGCCACCACCTTGAGACAAGCCAGGAGCCGGGTGGTGCGTCCTCCCTGCGCATGGCGGTCCTCGGCCCAGACCTGGCCGAACCGCTCGATCTGGGCGAGGTGGCTGGCGGCATCGGGATAGCTGTGGTGTTCGACCACGCCGTCCATCCGCATCACCTCCACATCCCCTTCGAATTCGACCCGTTCGTGGATGGCGCCCTGCCAACGGGCCGCTCCGGAAGGCCAGAGCCTCACCTTGCGGTCGGGGTGCCATCCGCTGTGCCGCACCCAACGCCCGCAGTAATTCGTCAATCGGTTGATTTCCCCCACACGCCACGCTCCTTCGGCATTGCGCGTCGGGCCGGCGATGTGGTTCAGGATGGCGGCTCGGGACCGGAAGGTGAGGGCCTCATCCGCATCGAGGCTGAGAATCCATTGCCCTTGGGCCTCCGCATTGGCCTCATTCTTCGTGGCCGCCCACCCCTTCCAAGCGCAGGACACGACCCTTGCTCCCGCCGCTTCCGCCAGCGCCACGGTGGCATCGGTGCTTCCCGAGTCGAACACGATGATCTCATCGGCCACATCCCGCACGGAATCCAGGAGCCGCGGCAGGTTGCGCTCCTCGTCGCGCGTGATGACCACCACGCTGAGTCGCGTCGTCGAGGGAGAGTCCGAAAGGGCCGGTTCGGGTTGCACTGGGCTCGAGTTGGGGCCCGGATTGGTGAGGAATGGCCGCGCCGTGTTGAAAACATGGCCGACACCGGGTCCGTGGCGAAGGTAGTTTTGAGGCGCCATGCGCGTATTGATACTTGGATCCGGCGGAAGGGAACACGCCATCGGTTGGAAAATCTCCAGCAGCTCCCTGCTTGAGGCGCTTCACTTCGCTCCCGGCAATGCGGGAACGGCCGAGGTCGGCATCAATTGCGATCTCAACCCCCTCGATTTCGACGCTGTGGAGGCGCACGTCCGAGAGCACGGCATCGACATGGTGGTCGTCGGTCCGGAAGCACCGCTGGCGGCGGGCATCGTCGACCATTTCGCCAAGGCCAAGGGCCTCGAATCCGTGGCGGTCATCGGACCGAGCAAAGAGGGCGCGCAACTCGAGAGCAGCAAGAAATTCGCGAAGGAGTTCATGAAGCGCCACCGCATCCCCACGGCGAAGTTCGGCACCTTCGGCAAGGGACAGACCCGGGATGCGCTCGCCTTCCTCAAGACGATGAAGGCGCCCTACGTGGTCAAGGCCAGTGGTCTGGCCGCCGGCAAGGGGGTCATCGTGACGGAGGACTTCAAGGAGGCCGAACAGGCCGTCCGGAGCATGCTGAAGGGCGAAGCCTTTGGTTCCGCCGGCAAGGAGGTCGTGATCGAAGAGTTCCTCAAGGGGGTCGAAGTCTCCATGTTCGCCGTGACCGACGGTGAGGCGTGGCGCCTCTTGCCCTCCGCCATGGACTACAAGCGCATCGGAGAGGGCAACACCGGCCCCAACACAGGAGGCATGGGGGCGATCAGCCCGGTTCCGCACGTGACGCCCGAGTTCATGGAGAAGGTGAAGAACCAAGTGGTCATTCCCACCATCCGGGGCATCCAACGGGACGGCATCGATTACCGCGGGTTCCTGTTCTTCGGTCTGATGAAGGTTCAGGGAGACCCCTATGTCATCGAATACAACTGCCGGCTCGGCGATCCCGAAACGCAGATCATCCTGCCTCTGCTTGAGACCGACCTGCTCCACCTGATGGACGGCCTGTCCAACGGCCTGCTCTCCGAGATCGACGTGGCCCTTTCGCCGAAGGCAGCGGCCACCATCACCCTCGCCAGCGGCGGCTACCCCGGAAGCTATGCGAAGGGCATCCCGATGACCCTTCCTGCCGCTGCGGACATCGAGGAGAACCAGCTCCTCTTCCACGCGGGAACCAAAAAGGAGGGGGAGTCCACCGTGACGGCCGGGGGCCGCGTGCTCGCTTGCATCGGCTTTGATGCCGAGCTGGAGAATGCGGTGAAGAAAGCGTACGCCCTCGCCGACAAGGTCGAGTATGAAGGCAAGACCCTGCGTTCCGACATCGGAGCGGTGGGGTAATTCAGAAAGAGGAAGGATTCCCGGGGGCCGGCGTCAGATGATGTCGCCGCTTTGGCGCGCCTTTTCGGAGTACTGGCGCTGCTTGCGGAGCCAGAAGGCAATGCCTCCGAGGCCCAGCACGATGACACCGAGGTTGAAGGGGCTGCTGATCGGGACCAGCACGGTCTCGAAGGTCCACTCGATGAATTTGCCGACGGGGGTGAGGAGGTCCTGAAGGTTCATGCGCTCGCTTTGCTGGTGCGAAAATAGTCACCTTTGGGCATGCTTCGGCTTCTCCGGTCCAATCAACCCGCCGCTTGGGTCATCGTGCCCCTCACGGCGGTCCTGCTTTGGGGTCTGGCGTCCATGGGCGCCGCCGGATCGGGACCGGATGCGGAGGAGGGTCTCGGGTTTCTCGGCATCCTCGCCTCGGCCCGCATGATCCACATGGCCCACCTCGAATCCCGGATGAGAACGCGGCCGACCTCCATTCCCGGCTGGGTGTTCGTCCTGTGGGCGGTTCCGCTCTTGCCTGGTTCGTCCTTCCGGCTGTGGTGGTCGGGATTCTTCGTCTTGGCCGCCCTGCGCCATGCCTTGAGGCTGCCTGAGGAGGAGTCGGGGCGCAACCCCGCCCTCTTCTGGATGGGCGTCCATCTGGGCCTGGCTGGCCTGCTGTGGCCCTCCATGGCCTTGTGGGGCCTGCTGCTGCCCTTGGGCTGCGTGGGCCTTCGTCCATTCCGCCCGGCGGAGACGCTGTCGCTCCTTCTTGGTTTCGCGGTTTCTTGGGGGGTGCTGCCCACCCTTCCCTGGCTGCTGAGGCTGCCGCTTCCCTTGTGGGAGGCCCCTCCCGTGACCCACTGGGAGACGTGGGTCGTGGTCCCCTGGCTGGCGTTCGGAATGACAGGCTGGTTCCTGAGGCAGCAGTCGCTGGCCCGGGCGACGGCCCGACAGCGCAGTGCGAGGCGATTGACCCAATGGATGGCCGTGGCCGGGCTCCTTCTTGGTGCAGCCGGCGTCACGGAATGGACCGGCCCGGACGGGGCCCATCAAGCCCTCTTCTCCGGCGGGCTGTTCTGTGCGTGGACCATCGGCTGGTGTTTCCCTCCCCGCTGGAAGGGAACCCAATGGGTACCCTGGGCCCTTCTGCTCGTTTCCATCGCCGTGGCCATCCGGCCGTGGCTGCCCGGGGCGTGAAACCTTCTGTGAAGCCGAGCCGTATGGGGGCGCATGAAGCACCTCATCACCCTTCTCCTCGTTGTCTTCTCCGCTTCGGCCTTCGCCCAGACGGGCGATGACGCCGCCGCTTCCGGTGAACTGGTCGCCTCCGTGCAGTCCGGCGCCTGGAGCGATGTCGCGACCTGGGATTGCGCCTGCATCCCCGGAGCCTCTCATGACGTGAGCATTCTCAATGGCCACTCCGTTTCCGTGGCCGGCACCGACACGGTCCGGGCGGAGACGCTGGGCATTTCGGACGGAGCCAGCCTCAGCTTGCCAGCGGACGCTTTGCTTGAGATCTCGGACGCCTTGGCTTCGGCCGGGGAGGTCCAAGGCGAAGGACGCGTGGTGTTTGTTGGCGAGGGCCCCCACACCTGTGGTCCGGCCACGCTGGCTCGTCTCGATTGTGGGGAAGGAGACATGACCCTTGCCGATGTGGTGACCATCACGAAGACCCTGCACATCGCCACGGCCGATGTGGTGACCGGGGGTCTGTTGGTGCTCGATGGCGAGGCCGGCATCACGGCCGCGGGAGGCACCCTCTCCGGAGGTGTGGCCCGCCGCTTCGATTGGACCAAGACCAGCACGTACACGTACCAGATGGGATCGAGCTTGACCGGATCGATGGCGAGCACGTTCCTGGACCAACCCGGCGCGGTGTATGCCAAGGCGTGGAATGAAGCCTCGATTTCCTACACCAGCCTGGTGGGCACCGATGAATTGACCAACGGTCAAGGCTTCACGTGCTCCCTCCCTCCCGGGACGTACAGCTATCATTTCGATGGGGAAGCCGTGCTGCAAGCCGCCATTCCCGTGACGGCCGATGCGGCCAGCGCTGCCTGGCGCGGTTGGACCTTGGCGTCCAATCCGCTCACGGGGTATGTGGACCTCACGGCGACGGCCACGAATGGCCCCGGTTCCGTGGGAACCATCTACCAATGGGTGGACACGTTGGAGACGTGGGTGGCTCAGGTCGGTGGCGTGGGCCAGTTCGGCCGTGCCGGCATTCTCGCGCCCGGCGACGCGTTCTGGACGATTGCCGATTCGATGTACAACTGGTCCTTCGGTCAGGAATGCCTGGTGGACCACGCCACGTGGGAGACCCAATCGACCATTCTGCCCGAGTCCATGCTGACCTTGGAACTGGGCGATGGCGTGCTCGTCGAGCAATGTGCCATTGTCCTTGACGGGGGGGAGGAGACGTTCAACCGCAATGAGGACGCCCCCTTCATGACCGCTTTCCGCGGCCGGAACAACCTGGACCTCTACTCCCAGACGGCGGATTCCATCGGTGTGATGGTGAACCGCACGAGCGGTGTGGCGCAGACCATTCCCATCTGGATCAAGGCCGGCATCGGCACCATGCTGACGTTGGAGGCCCCGGATGTCGCCGAGAACCTGTGTCTCGTCCTCGAGGACATCGAGACGGGCTGGTCGGGCGGCATCGAGCCGGGCTTCAGTTATGAATTCTCTCCGACCGACGGAACCGATCACCACCGGTTCAACCTGATCGTGGGCGGGACCTTGACGGCGGCGTCCACCGATGCCGCTTGCGAGAGCGCCCAGGACGGCACCATCGCGGTGGCCGGACCGGACCTCACGACCAGCTTCGCGCTGGTCGACGCCGCCGGAGATCCGGCGGGCACCTTCTCCGGAGACGCCACGTCCGGCACGTTTTCCGGGCTGGCCGTGGGCACCTATACCGTGACGGCCATCACCGATGGCTGCGCCGACATCGTGAAGACGGTGGAAGTCAGCGCGGGAGGATCGGGCACGGCCCCCTTCGATGTGGTGGCGATGCCCGACCACATCGGATGCTATGACGACCACGGTGGCGTGAGCCTCGACATCGATGGAGGGTACGCACCCTACACGGTGGCGTGGGGCCACGGAGCCGAGGGCGCGTCCATCGAGGTGGCCGAGGCCGGGGTGTTCCATGCCGTGATCACGGATGCGGCCGGCTGCGCAGACAGCACGAGTGTGGAAGTCCTCGCGGCTCCGCACGTTACGGCCGGTGCCGAGGTGGACAATGCGGTGGTCGCCCTCATCGACGGTGAGGCCGAAGTGGTCTTCACCAACACGAGCACCGGAGCGACGGCCTACCAATGGAACTTCGGGGACGGCGGAGCGAGCACCGATGCGGCCCCGGTCTATGCCTACACGGCGGGAGGTGCCTACACGGTGGGACTCAATGCCTGGAACGATTACTGCTCCGACACGCACCAACTGGTGGTGACCGTGGAGGTGGTCAGCAGCGTGGGCTCCTTGTCCACGGGCACCGACCCCATCCTCGAACGCAAAGCAAACGGCTGGTCCGTGCTGCACCCTGAGGAGTCCTTTTCCCTCGACATTTTCGACTTGACGGGCCGCCAGGTTCATCGGGTCCAAGGCTTCGCCGGAGAGCCCGTGATGCTGGATCCGTCGGTTCTCCCGGTGGTCTCCCTCATCCGTTGGTCAGGCGAAATCTCGGGCCGGCAAAAGACTTGGCGATTGGCCCGCTGAATCTGAGCTGGGATTGCGAACTTCGCTGGCGTGAAAGTTGGCGTCATCACCTTCCCGGGGTCCAATTGCGACCATGACATGGAATACGCCCTCGGCACGGAACTCGGGTTCCAGGTCGAGCGGCTCTGGCACAAGGACCGCGACCTCAAAGGGGTCGACCTGGTGGTCCTGCCCGGTGGCTTCAGCTACGGAGACTATCTCCGCAGTGGAGCCATCGCGCGTTTCTCGCCCATCATGGATGAGGTGGTGGCCCACGCGGGCCGGGGTGGACTCGTGCTCGGTGTCTGCAACGGCTTCCAGGTGCTCTGCGAGGCCGGCCTCCTTCCGGGGGCCCTCCGCCACAATGAGAGCCGGAAATTCATCTGCCGCAACGTGCTGCTGCGTCCCGAGTCGCTCATGGCGCCCATGACCGCCGGGCTGCCGGATGGACAGCCGCTGTGCATCCCAATCGCCCACGGCGAAGGCAACTACACCATCGACGATGCCGGGCTCGACGCGCTGGAGGACGGCGACCAGATCCTCTTCCGCTACTGCGGGCCGGACGGGGGCATCGGCGACGAGTTCAACCCCAACGGCTCCATCGAGAACATCGCCGGGGTCTGCAATGCGGGAGGCAATGTGTTCGGCATGATGCCGCACCCTGAACGCGCCTGCAGCGAAGCCCTCGGCAACACGGATGGCCGGGCCATGCTCGCCGCTCTCTCTACCGCCGTGGCCGCGGTCTGATTTCCGCTTCGGACGGCGCCCTCCGGCGCTTCGGCTTCCTTCACGATTCCCGGAGGCGGACGGGAACATGAAAGGGTTAAGTTTGTTCCACCCTCACGCCCGCAATCACCGGGCCTCACCATGTCCGACCAACCCTACGCCGCCGGCCCCCTCCTCTCGAAAATCACCGAGCCCGCCGACCTGCGCCGCGAATTTGGGGTGGAGGACCTTCCCCAGGTCTGCGACGAGTTGCGTCAATTCATCGTGGATGTGGTCAGCGAAAAGGGCGGTCACTTCGGCGCCAGCTTGGGCGTGGTCGAATTGACGGTGGCCCTGCACTACGTCTTCAACACCCCCGAGGACCAGGTTGTCTGGGACGTCGGCCACCAGGCCTACGGTCACAAAATCCTGACAGGTCGCCGTGACCGGTTCCACACCAATCGCGTCCACAAGGGCCTCAGTGGATTCCCGAAGCGGACCGAGAGCGAGTACGACACCTTCGGCGTGGGCCACAGTTCCACCAGCATCAGCGCGGCCCTCGGCATGTCAGTGGCCAACAAGCTGAAGGGGGACAAGCGCCAGCACATCGCCGTCATCGGCGATGGGGCCATGACCGCGGGCTTGGCCTTCGAGGGATTGAACCACGGCGGTTGGCAAGACAACGACATGATCGTGATCCTCAACGACAACTGCATGTCGATTGACCCCAACGTCGGGGCGCTGAAGGATTACCTCACGGACATCACCACCTCCCACACCTACAACCGCGTCAAGGATGAGGTGTGGCAGCTGCTGGGCAAGGTCTCCAAATTCGGCCCGGACGCCCAGACCATCGCGTCCAAGGTGAGCGACATGGTCAAGGGGTCCCTTCTCCAGCAATCCAACCTCTTCGAGTCCCTCAACTTCCGCTACTTCGGGCCCATCGATGGCCATGATGTGGAACAGGTCGAACACGTGCTGCGCGACCTCAAGGACATACCCGGTCCCAAGCTCCTGCACCTCATCACGACCAAGGGAAAGGGCTATGCGCCCGCCGAGGCGGGCAGCCCGACCAAGTGGCATGCCCCGGGACTGTTCAACAAGGACACCGGCGAGATCATCAAGGTCGCACCCAAGTCTCCTGCACCGCCGAAGTACCAAGACGTCTTCGGGCACACGATCATCGAGCTCGCCGAAAAGGACGAGCGCATCGTCGGCGTGACGCCGGCCATGCCGACCGGATGCTCGCTCAAGTTCATGATGGAGGCCATGCCGGAGCGCGCCTTCGATGTCGGCATCGCCGAGCAGCACGCCGTCACCTTCTCCGCAGGCATGGCCACGCAGGGCCTGGTGCCGTTCTGCAACATCTACAGCTCCTTCATGCAGCGGGCCTATGACCAGGTCCTTCACGATGTGGCCCTCCAGAAGCTCCACGTGGTCTTCTGCTTGGACCGGGGCGGTGTGGCCGGCGCGGACGGGCCCACGCACCATGGCGTGTTCGACCTCGCCTACATGCGCTGCGTCCCCAACATGATTGTCTCCGCTCCCATGAACGAGGAGGAGCTGCGCAACCTCATGTACACGGCGTCCGCCGACGACAATGGACCGTTCAGCATCCGTTACCCCCGGGGCCAGGGCGTCATGACCGAGTGGAAGACGCCGCTCCGCAAGATCAAGGTGGGCACGGGCCGTCGGGTCCGGACCGGGGAGGACATCGCCATCCTCGGCATCGGCCACCTCGGCAACCATGCCCTCCAGGCCGCAGAGCAGCTTGAGGCGGAGGGCATCTCGGCCGCCATGTACGACATGCGGTTCGTGAAGCCGCTCGACGAGACGCTCCTGCATGAGGTCTTCGGCAAATTCGACAAGGTGGTGACCGTCGAGGACGGCTGCATCCAGGGTGGCATGGGCAGCGCGGTGCTGGAGTTCGCCGCCGACCAGGGCTACACGGCCCGCGTGGTCCGCCTCGGTGTGCCGGACCGTTGGATCGAGCACGGCACGCAGTCTGAGCTCTACACGGAGTGCGGCTACAACGTCGACGACATTGCCGCCGCTGCCCGCAAGCTGGTCGGCGCCCGCGCCGGTGCCCAGAAGGCCGGCTGACCTTCGCCTTTCCGTTTGTTCGAACGCCACCCGTGGAGCGACCTTCGCAGCCATGGAGGATCCCATCCGCAACCGTGTCGAGGAAAGTGGCCTCGTGCAATTGGACCTGTCGGCCCTGCTGCGCGAGCGGACGTTGCGCGACCTGGACCTCGCCCCGCAGCTGTGGCAGGGGCTGGCCATCCGCGAACAGGAGTTCCGAAGCTGGCTCAAGGACCTGGACGTGACCCCGTTCGAGGGAGCGGACGTGGCCATCCATTGCAGTGCGGAGGCCATCCTCCCGGAGTGGGTGTGGATGCTGGTGACCTCCCGGCTCATGGGGGTCGCACGCAGTGTGCACGACGGCGGCCCGGAGGCGCTCGATGCGATGGTGCTGGCGCGGATTGCGGAGGAGTTGGACCCTGCGGAATTCGCCGGGCAGAGGGTCGTGGTCAAGGGGTGCGGATTGACGTCCGGCGCGGGGCCGGCCATGCGGATCGTGGAGCGGCTCCAGCCCGTGGTGAAATCGCTGATGTTCGGCGAACCGTGCAGCACGGTTCCCGTGTACAAGTCGCGATAACCCGGGGCCGGAAAAGCGC
>WTID01000072.1:3658-4985 GCA_011522855.1 Flavobacteriales bacterium | reverse complement strand
CCGTGCAGCACGGTTCCCGTGTACAAGTCGCGATAACCCGGGGCCGGAAAAGCGCGGTGTGGCGCGGCCTTCGGGCTAATTTGCCTGCCCCATGCTGACCGCTGAATCCGACAAGAAGCTCTTCCTGCTCGACGCCTACGCCCTGATTTTCCGGGCGTATTACGCCTTCATCCGGAACCCCCGGATCAACAGCAAGGGCCAGAACACCAGCGCCGTCTTCGGCTTCACCACCACGGTGCTGGACGTCCTGAAGAACGAAAAGCCGACCCACCTTGCCGTTGTGTTCGACCCGCCGGGCCCGACATTCCGCCACGAGGAGTACACCGAATACAAGGCCAACCGCGACGAGACACCAGAGGACATCCGGGCCAGTGTGCCCCGTGTGCTCGAGGTGGCCGAGGCGATGCGCATCCCGACCATCACGATTCCCGGCTACGAGGCGGACGACACCATCGGGGCGCTGTCGGTCATGGCGGAGAAGGAAGGGTTCGACGTCTACATGATGACGCCGGACAAGGACTACGGCCAACTGGTGACGGAGAAGGTGCGCATGTACCGTCCGGGACGGTCCGGCAATCCGCCACAGGTCTGGGGACCGGCCGAGGTGTGTGAGCGGTTCGGCATCGAGCGCACCGAGCAGGTCATCGACTTGCTGGGCCTGATGGGTGACAGCGCCGACAACATCCCGGGCGTGCCGGGCATCGGTCCCAAGACGGCGGCCAAGCTGCTCAACAAATACGGGTCCATGGAGGTGCTGCTCGATTCCACGGAGGAGTTGAAGGGCAAGCAGAAGGAGAACCTCGAGAATTTCCGGGAGCAGGCTCTGCTGTCGAAGCGGCTGGCCACCATCGCCCTCGACGTGCCGGTGGAGCCGGATTTCGACGCCATGGTCGTGGAGGCTCCGGATGCCGAGAAGTTGGCGGCGGTGTTCGAGTCCCTCGAATTCAGGACCCTGGCCCGCCGGGTTCTCGGCGATGCTGCCGCACCGGCCGCCGCTCCCGCCGCCGGCAAGAGTGCCCCAGCCTCCGTGGCGGGAGGAGACGCCCAGATGGACATGTTCGGCGGCGGCGGGGACGCCGCGGGAGCCGGAGCCGACACCGCGCAAGGAGGGATGGACGCCTTCGATCCCGATAAGGTGGACTACCGCATGGCGGACACCCCGGAGGCCTGGGCGGAGGTGTGTGCGGAGGTGGCGGGCGTGAACCGGTTCGCCTTTGACACGGAGACCACGGGGCTGGACGCCCGGACGGCCCGGATCGTGGGCATGAGCTTCTCGACCCGACCAGGCACGGGCTGGTATGTGCCGGTGCCGCTGGGGTCACCCGAC
>WTID01000072.1:0-3558 GCA_011522855.1 Flavobacteriales bacterium | reverse complement strand
ACCATTCCCATCACCGACCTGCTCGGCAAGAAGGGCAAGAACCAGAAGACCATGGCGGACATTCCGCCGGAGGAGGTGGTGAACTACGCCTGTGAGGATGCCGACATCACGCTGAGGTTGGCCGACGTCTTCGAGGCGCGCATGCCGGCCGGGTCGCCGGAGCGGCACATCCTCGAGGAGGTGGAAATGCCACTGGTGCCGGTGCTCGCCGACATGGAAATGGAGGGCGTCCGACTGGATGTGGACGTGCTGGGCGCCATGGCCGAAGGGCTAAAGGAGGACCTTCGGAAATTGACCGAGTCCATCCAGGCCCATGCCGGGGTTCCCTTCTCCATTGACTCTCCCCGTCAGTTGGGAGAGGTCCTGTTCGACCACCTGGCCATCACCGACAAGGCCAAGAAGACCAAGACGGGGCAGTATGCCACCGGGGAGGACGTGCTGCAGAAACTCGTGGACACCCACCCCATTGTGGCCGAGGTGCTCGAGTACCGGCAGCTGAACAAGCTCCTGTCTACCTATGTACGGCCGCTGCCGGAACTGGTCGACCCGGAAACCGGCCGCATCCACACCCAGTACATGCAGGCCGTGGCGGCGACGGGCCGGTTGAGCAGCACCCAGCCCAACTTGCAGAACATCCCCATCCGGACGAAGCGGGGCCGCGAGATCCGCAAGGCTTTCGTGCCGCGGGATGCCAACCACGTCCTGCTCGCTGCGGACTACAGCCAAGTGGAGCTTCGCATCGTGGCGGCCTTGAGCGGGGACCGCGGGTTGTGCACCGCATTCTTGGAGGGTGCCGACATCCACACGGCCACGGCGGCCAAGGTCTTCGGCGTGCCCGCCGAAGAAGTGGACCGCGGCCAACGGAGCCAAGCCAAGGCCGTCAACTTCGGCATCCTCTATGGGCAGGGCGCCTTCGGCCTCGCCGAGACGCTCAAGATTCCCCGCCGGGAAGCCAAGGGCATCATCGAGGCCTACTTCGCGGAATTCGCGGACCTCAAGGCCTACCAGACCCGGGTCGTGGAGGAGGCCAAGGAGAACGGCTACGTGGAAACGGTGCTCGGCCGGAAGCGCTGGCTGCCGGACATCACGAGTGCCAACGCGGTGGTCCGTGGCTTTGCCGAACGCAACGCCATCAACGCCCCCATCCAGGGGTCCGCGGCCGACATCATCAAGATCGCCATGGTCCACATCCACCGGGCACTGGACGAGGGCGGATTCAAGGCACGCATGATCCTTCAGGTGCACGACGAACTGGTCTTCGACGTGCCCACCGATGAGGTTGAGGCGGTGCGTGAGCTGGTCTGCTCCCACATGGAGCGGGCGGTCGAGCTGGCCGTGCCGCTCGAGGTCGAGGCCCAGACCGGCCAGGATTGGCTCGAGGCCCACTGACGGATTCGCCCCGTTCAATCGGCCGATTCCCACGACGGTTCGGATGGGGGCCGACAACATCCACCCCTCCGGGAGGATAACTTTCCCGACTCCCGCCCGCGAACGTCGTGGTGCAGAGTCTATTTGTCTTTACAACGAATCCGATACTCCATGAGACGCGTATTTGACCGAATCTTGCCTGGACGGAATGCTTCCGTTCTGATGGCCTTGCCCCTGTTGTTCCTGTTCAGTTGCGGAGAGGCTCCGACGTCCTCCGGTGGAGGTGCCGATGAGGCGCCTCAAGTGGAAATGGACGCCGAGGGCATGATGCCCGCCCGCCGTCAGAAGGCCTTCAAGCAAATTTTCCACGCGGTTCCGTCCCCGATCGAGACGGCCCTGCTTCTCGAGCGCAGCGGCATCCGCTTTGACGCCGAGGCCCTGAATCCGATCGACAAGGCGATGGGCTACACCACCACGGAAGCGCAGGCGGTCAACCTCGGCATCTACGCCGGTGACCTCAGCTACAGCGTCATCTTCAACCAGAACCAGCAGTCGGTCGATTACCTGAACACCTGCCGCCGCCTGTGCGACGGACTCGGTGTGGGCGACATCATCGACGCCGACCTCATTGCCCGGGCGGACAACAACCGCGATGTCCGGGATTCCCTGGTCCACATCGTCACCGAGACGTTCTACGAGTTGAACGCCCGCTTCCGGGAGAACGGCATGGAGGAAGTCAGCGGCCTGATGGCGGCAGGCGGTTGGATCGAGGGCCTGTACCTCGGCACCCGGAACCTGTCCTCTTCGACCGAGGACCTGAAGCTGCGCATCGCCGAGCAGAAGATGACCCTGGACAACCTCCTTGGCCTGGTCGACAGCTACCCGCCGACCGAGGCTCTGACCAACATGAAGAAGGTCCTGAACTCTGTGGAGGCGGCGTACGCCAACATCACCATCACCGAGAATGAGGCGGCGGCCACGGCAGCCGAGGACGGCACGGTGGTCATCAGCGGAGGCCCGAGCGTCCAGTACGACGATGCCGCTCTGGAAGAAATTGCCGCTTCCGTCGCCAAGATTCGTAACCTCTACGCCCAATGAACGTATCGTCCAACGCCATGACTGCGATCAAGAAATTTTCCCTCGCGGCTTTCTCCCTCCTGATGGTGCTCTTCAGCGCCTCGGATGCGGACGCCCAATGCCGGACCTTCACGAAGAAGCGCTGCCTTCCCCAGCTGGAGGACTACGTGCAGAACGACAACTACAACACGGCCGTCCTCATCCCCGGGGACGAGGCCGAATTGGAACTCACCTTCTTCGGTGACCGGGCTTACCGGTTGCTGGTGTGTGGACACCCCGTCCTCGGCGATCTGACCTTCCAGGTCCTCGACAGCCGCGGCAACGGGATCTACGACAGCACGGACAAGGAGACCAATCATTTCGACTTCCGCGTCGCCAACACGCAACAGATGACGGTGCGCGTCCAGGTCCCCACCTCGGATGCGGTCATCGAGCATGAAGGCTGCGTGAGCATCATGGTCGGCTCCAAGGGCTGACCTCCACCTCCAATTGCCCTGAGCGCCCGATCGGTCCTGCCGGTCGGGCGTTTCTTTTTTGGCCGATTCCCGGGCGGCTCAGGAGAGAAAGGCCTCCACGCACTCCGCAAAGGCGTCGGGTTCTTCCGCGTGCAGCCAGTGCCCGGCCTCCAGTCCTGTAGCCTCGAGCTGGGGGAAATGGGCGTGCAGCGCTTCCAGTCCCCGCCCCACGACATAGTCTGATCGGGTGCCGTACAGGGCCAGCGTCGGCAGGTCCACCGTGCCGAGCGGCAGGAAGGAGGTCATGTCGGCGAGGTGGCGCCGCAGGACAGGCAGGTTGTAGCGCCAGGCGAAGCGGTCCGGCGCCGCCCGGTGCAGGCCCTTGAGCAGGAATTGCCGGATGCCGGGCTCCTGAACGGTCTCGGTCAGGGCGGCATCCACCTCCTGTCGGCGGTCGAATCGGGTCAAATCGAGGGCGGCGAGTGCGTCGAACAGGGGCGTGTGGTGGGGCGGATAGGCAATGGGGGCCATGTCCGCGATGATCAGCTTCCGGCAGCGGGCGGGGTGCCGGTCGGCGAAGTGCATGACGGTCTTGCCGCCCATGCTGTGTCCGAGCAGGTCCGCTTGCTGGATGCCGAGATGGTCGAGCGTGTCGAGC
>WTID01000299.1:1469-23840 GCA_011522855.1 Flavobacteriales bacterium | reverse complement strand
CCGTCTTCCTCGAGGGAGCGGAGTCCGTGCACGAACCGCAGGGCGTCCTCCCCCTGGAACGTCCGGTGGACGAAACCCTCCAGCCGTTTCAGATCCCCGGCATCGGCATTCCGGATGTAGTCCGCCGGCGCCCGGTCCATCCGGTCCAGCAGATTGCCGCAGGAACGCAGGATGCTCTTGCGGTTGCCCCAGGCGAGGGTGGCGGACAAAAAGCCGGCAATGGCGCGGTCATCCGGATCCTCGAAGCCATGGGGAATGCCCAATGGGTCGTCCTGGATGAAGCCGGGCCTCTCGAATCGATCGGCCGCCTCGTCGAGCCATTCCCGCCACTCCGCAAGCCGTACGGCAGAGGGTCGGCGACGAAACGGAGAGGGAGCCTGTGGCATTGGGGGCGGAGGATTGGGGGGATTCGGCGCTAAATTCGTCCTCCCGATGCAGTTCGTCCACCCCGAGGTCCTCTGGGCGCTCTCCGCGCTGACCCTGCCGGTGCTCGTTCATCTCTTCAGTTTCCGAAGGCACCGCAAGGTCCAATTCTCCCAGACCGCCTTTCTCCGGGAGGTGCGGCAGGAAAGCCGGTCCCGGAACCGCGTCCGCCATTGGCTCGTCCTGCTGATGCGCCTCCTCGCCTTCGCCTGCATCATCCTCGCCTTCGCCGAACCCATCCGGGAGGCTTCGGCAGGAGCCGCGGACTCGGGCGCCAAGTCCGTGTCGGTCTATCTCGACACCAGTCCCTCCATGCAATTGGAAGGGGCCAACGGTCCGCTGCTCGCCGCCTCCCAATCCGGGGCGCTGGCCCTCGTGGAATCGCATGGTCCGACCGACCGCTTCCACATCTTCACCTCCGCCTTCGAGCCGGAAGACCGGAGGTTCCGGTCCCGGGAGGAAGCCCTCGAGCGCATCGCCGCCATCCGCCCAGGACATGCCGCGCCCCTCATCGGAGACGTGCTCCGCCACCAACAGGACGTGCTGGCCGAGGGTGGCGCCGGGCGGATCGAAGCCTACCTCTTCACGGACCTGCAGGCCTCGAGTCACACGTTGGCCTCCTCCACCGGGGCCCTCGTTGATTCCACCCTCTCCGTGCGGTTTGTCACCCAACCCGTCCAACCCCGGGTCAATGTGCGGGTGGATTCCGCCTGGTTTGACACGCCGATGCGCCTGACCGGGCGGAGCGAAGCGCTCCATGTGCGGATCACCCACGATGCCGAGCGCCCCGTGGACGACCTCCCGCTGAGCCTCGACCTCAACGGCCGCCGCGCCGCCATCGGCTCGTTCAGCCTCCGTCCAGGACTGGTGACCGACACCGTCCTGCGCTTCCGCCACGAGGCGTCCGGTCCCGTCCACGCCGTGGTCCGGACCGACGACGCGCCAGTGACCTTTGACGACGACCTTCACCTCGGCTACACCGTGGCCGACCGGGTCCGCATCGTGCTCGTCCAAGGCCGGGACGCCGGGGCCGGAGAGCAGGTGGCCCTCCAGCGGCTGTTCGGGGACGCCGCCCTCCACGAGGTGGTGACGATGGCCGGAGAGGCCCTGGATTACGACGCCCTGGCCTCCGGCGACCTCATCGTCCTGCAAGGCATCCGCAACCCGTCTTCGGGCCTGATCAGCGCGCTATTGCGAGAAACCGGAGCCGGCAAGAGCACCTTCCTGATTCCCCCGGCCGAAGGGCTCGGTCCAGGATGGGAAGAACTGCTGATCGGACTCGGCAGCACCGGACCGGGCGAGTGGATTGCGCTCGAAGAGCCCGCCCGACTCGGCATCCTCCACCACGAGCACCCCCTCTTCGACGGGGTGTTCAGCCGGCGGCCCGAGCGGGTCGACCTGCCTTCCGCACGGGGATGGCATTCGCGCACCAAACCCGGGCCCCGCGAACGGCGCCTCCTGTCCTTCTCCGATGGCCGCCCCTTCCTCACGGCCGGCCTGCACGAACGGGGGCGGTTCTATTGGGCTGCGGCTCCGCTGGCCGCCGAGTGGACCAACCTCGCCCAACACGCCCTGCTCGTCCCCATGGCCCTCCGCATGGCCGAAACCGCCCGGTCGTCCGGCATCCAGCAATTCCATTCCGGGGAGGACCAGGACCTCTTGCTTCCCGCCACCTCCTCCACACCGGATGGGTTGAGCCTCCGACGGACCGAAGGAGGCGACACCGAACTCCTGTCCGCCTTGGCCACCCCGGGTGGCATCCGCGCCTCCCTCCCGCTTCGGGACGCGGCACCGGGTTCGTACGACATCCTGCACCGGGACGGGGACACCACCCGCGTGGTGATGGCCATCGGGGTCAACCCCGTCCGGGCCGAAAGCCAACTCGAAACCCTCAATCCGGAGGCCTGGCGGCAAGCCCTCGTCACCGCAGGATGGCGCAAGGCCGAAGTGCTCTCGGCGGATGTCCAGGATGTGGTCGCGGCCATCGAGGTGCTCGAAGACGGTCAGCCCCTCTGGTTCGGGCTCATTGCCCTGGCCCTGTTGTTCCTTTTGATTGAAATGATGTTGCTCAAACGGAAGTCCGCCGCACCTCCCCCATCCGGGACCGGTTGACGACGAATGTGCATCTTCGCCCAACGCCACGCCCATGCCCCGATACCGCGCCGCCGCCCTGATCCTGCCGGGACACCCGCTCCACGGCCATCCTGTGGACCTCCTCGTCGAGGATGACAAACTGACCGGTGTCTCACCCGCCGATGGAGCGCTTGATGCCAACCAGGGCGACCGCGACCTGGGCAGCGCCCGCGCCTTTGCGGGATGGTGGGACCTGCAGACCGACTTTCGGGATCCGGGGACGGAGCGGGCGGAAGGCCTCGACCACGGCCTGACCGTGGCTGCGCAGGGCGGTTTCGCCAAGGTGGCCCCCGTCGCCTCGACCCGCCCCTGCCGGGACCAGCCCGCCGAGATTCAGGCCATCCTCCACCGCAGCCACCAGCACGTGACCGGCGTGCTGCCCGTGGCCGCCCTGAGTGCCGGACGGGCCGGCAAGGAACTCACCGAGGCCCATGCCCTCGTCGAGGCCGGAGCCTTGGCCTTCAGCGACGATGCGCCTGTGGACAGGCCAGAGCTGCTGCGGAGGGCCCTTGAGTACCACGGCGGCCTCGGCACCCCGGTCTTCTCAGAAGCCCACGACCCCGAATTCCAGCCGGAAGGCCTGATGCACGAAGGCGCCGCCAGCACCCGGATGGGCCTGCCCGGGCTGTCCGAGGAATCGGAGACCCTGCGCATCCGCCGCGACCTCGACATCCTGCGCTACTCCGGTGGCCGGCTCCACATTCCGGTGGTCACCACCGCCGCGGGCGTGCAATCCATTCGCGACGCCAAGGCCGAAGGACTTCCGGTCACCTGTGGCACCACCGCCCACCACCTCTGCTGGACCGACGAGGACCTGGCGGGATTCAACCGGGATCTCAAGCTGCCCCTTCCCTTGCGATCAGCGGACGACCGGACCGCCCTCCGGACGGCCGCCCTCGACGGAACACTGGATGCGGTCGTCTCCGACCACCGCCCCCGGACCCCGGAAGAGCACGATGCGGACTTCATGGTGGTGGCTCCCGGCATCGCCGGCTTGCATGCCGTGGGATCGGCCCTCTGCGGTGCCCTCCGCGATCACGGCGCCTCGCCCGAGGACGTCGATGAGGCCATGGCCCGACTGCTCGCTTCCGGGCCGCGGCGGGTCCTGAACGCAACCTCCGCATCGGATGCAGCGCCGGACTCCATCACCCTGTTCAGCCCGGAGGACAAGGCACCCACCTCCTCCTCCAAGGCACCCAACACAGTCTATGAAGCGGGGACCCCAGGATTGGGCGGGCACGTCGTCGGCGTGATCACCGCACGGGGCACCCACTGGAACTGATTGGGGCTGTCTTCAGGCCTCGCCCGTCGGCCCACCGAAGTTCATCGGGAACGAGGGCTCGGGATGACCGGTCATGTCGATGGTCCCGTGCTGGGCCTCGAACTTGCCGATGTTGTCCACCAGCATCTTCATCACGCGCTTGGCGTGTTGCGGGGACAGGACCACACGGGAACGAACCTTGGCCTTGGGCGTTCCCGGCATCACCTGGATGAAATCAAGGATGAACTCGGTCTGGCTGTGGGTGACCACGGCAAGGTTGGAATACACCCCGGGGGCGACCTCCTCGGGCAGTTCGATGTTGAGTTTGGGCTTCTTGCCCCCGTTGTCCTGGCTCATGCTCGCAAGGTAACGGAGGCTCGGCGGTCCGCTCAGGGCAGAACCGCCAACAATTCCCGGAGGTGGCGAACGCTGGCCACAGCAGGGGAATCTTGAGGGGTAGCATCCTCTGGAGAGAAATGGACGGCGCGCCATCCGGCTGCCACCGCTCCGACCACATCGGCCTCGTGGTCGTCCCCGATCATCCAAGCTTGCTCAGGCCGCCCCCCGACCCCGGCGAGGGCACCGTCGTAACACGCCCGGGCCGGCTTGAGATGGCCCAGTTCATCGCTCGTCCACACCGCCTCGATGTGGGCGCCGATGCCGGAATTCTCCACCTTGATGTGCTGGACCTCCTTGAAGCCGTTGGTGAGGATGTGGAGCGCGTGGCCCCGCCCCTTCAATTCGGCCAGAACCTCCAAGGCCCCATCGAGGAGGTGCCGCTGGTGCGGACCCCGGGCCACATACTCGGACCCCATCATCTCCGCCAACGCCGGATCCTCGATGCCGAGCACCGCGAGGGTGCGGCGGAATCGCTCACCTCGGAGGACCGGCTTGGTCATCGTGCCCGCCTGGTAAGCCTTCCAGCACGCTGCGTTCTCCCGCTGGTAGACCCCGTTGAAGGTGGCGAACTCGGACACCCCGCGTCCGGCCAGATCCAACTCGGCAAACAGTCCCTTCAAGGTCTCCAGGGAGTTGCGCTCGAAGTCCCAGAGGGTCCGGTCGAGGTCGAAGAACAACAGGGTGCGGTCGGACATCAGATGAGGGCAGTGCTGGCCAACAAGGTGAGGATCGCGCTCCACAAAACATAGGAGGCCACGAGCACCGGCAGGGTGCGGCGCTCGTGTCCGAAATACTTGAAGGCGACCAACCCCGCCACCGGAACCCCGATGATGCCGGCGATGGCCGCGATGCCGAGCAATCCGAAGCGGAGCTTGATGCGGACCAGACGCCGGCGCCCGACCGTGAAGGTCCGCTTGCCCCGCTCCCGGCGGCGGCGGGACCACCAGCGGAACATTGCCTTGGCCATCGGCTGCATCGCCGCGAGTCCGAGGGTGGCCCCACCGGCCGAATACGCGAAGGCCCACACCGGGTCCACCCCGGCCGCCACGGCCGACGCCGGCGTGACGAGGAACTTCACGAAGGCGAGGGCCATCCATCCGGCCGCCTCCAGCACGGCGTGGCCCAGCGTGCTGGAAGCCATCATGGCCGATCCGGCCGCCAACAGGGAGCCCGTCAACGGCATGCGGCGTCCAGTGTTTGGGTGTACACAACTTCCCACCCCGCCCATTGACCTTCACCGGACAGGCTCTCGTTGTGCCAGAGAAGACGCAGGGGGGCTCCCCATTTCCTGGCCTCATCCGCCAACACTCCGACCCGGGCCGGCACCTCGGATGCCGGTGTGCGGAGATAGCGGAGATAGGTGGCGTCCATGGCCGCGAAGGGAACCAGCTCGAGATTGGTCAGCGTTTCCCGCTCCAGGTCATACCACCGGCGGGGCCGGGCAAAGCCACCCCGCCATCCCGCGCGGACAGCATGGCCCTCGGTGTGGTCCTCCCGGACGCCCAGGGCGAGCAATTGTCGACGGGTCTCGGAGGGCACCATCCGCAGGTAATGCTGGCGGGACGCAGCCGGAGGTCGGCCCAGGATGTCGAGGAAGGACCGGTGCTCGGCGGCCATTTTCCCGGGGTCCGATGCTGAAGCATACCCGGGATGCCACCCGACAGCATGGCCTTCCAGGCGGTCCAGGCGCTTCATCAGGTCGGCCAAGGCCGGACTCGAGGCGGGCAGCCCCTTGTCATGGGAACCAAACGCGGCGAGCAGGAAGAACCACTGGGTGGTCAGGCCTCGGCTTCGGTGGGCCTCCTCGACCCGGTCATAGGTGTCATAGGGATCGTGTGCCCCTCCGGTGGCCACGCGCAGGCGACGACCGGCCTGGCCCCATTGGCCCCGGAGGACGTCCCGGGCCCAGGCACCTCCCGTTCGGACAAGGCCCTTGCCCCGGAAGGCGTAGGCACTGTCCACGTCCAACGTGGGGACCACGGCGTGTTCGGCGCGCAACCGTTCGCGGTGCTCCGGCCAAGCGTCACCGAGCAGGCGCTCCCCGATGGTCCACGCCCACCGCTCACAGATGGGCGAATCCAGCCAGCCCTTCAATTCGGGCAAGGAGCCGGTGGGGTCGAAGCGACCGTGGTCATCCCGCGGAGCATCAGGAAGGAACTCCTCCATCCGGCTGGCCATCCAGAAGACGGCGGAAAACAAATCAGCCTGCTCCCCCTCATGGGCCGGGGGTTCGGCGTCCAGACTGCCGGTCCGATCCAGAAGCCCGTCGGCCGGAAATCCCACACCGGGCCATTCGCCCTCCAATCCGTAGTGCATCCGCACCCCGTCTTCCGAACGGAAGGCTGCGGCATCGTCTTCCCACCGCCACGAGAGACCGAGCGCGGCCGAAAGGACCCAATCGAAGGCCGCCTCGTGGCGGGCAGTCCAGTTGGGAGCATGGACGACCACAGTAGGTCCGGAGGGAAACCGCGCCCCTGTCATCCCGCAAAGCGCATGAGGCCATCCACCAACCGGCTGGCGGCCTGACCGCCCCCGAACAGACCGGACGTCTCCACGGTGGGAACGGATCGCTCCCGATCCAGCTCGGTCGTCAGGGCAGCGGCCCCACCCTCTTCGAGGAGGCGGGCCGGATCGAACAGGACCGAGGCCCCCACCTCGACCAGCTCCTTCCATTCGGTGGCATCCCGCAGAACAACGCCAGGAGTCCCCTGAAACCAAGCTTCCTTCTGGAGCCCGCCGGAGTCCGTCAGGACCCGGTCGGCGTGGAACAGGGCGGACTGCATGTCCACATACCCGAAGGGCGGGGTCTCGATGACCCCCTCGGGCATCGCGAGCCCAAAGCGCTCCATGTTGGAACGGGTCCGTGGATGCACCGGGAAGACTGCCTGTCCTCCTGTCGTCGAGACCCAGTCTCCAATCGCCTCCAACGCGCCATGGAGGCGATCGGCATCGTCTACCGTGGCGGGTCGATGTAATGTCACAACGAGCACAGAGCCCTCGTCTGGCCAGCCTTGAGGCAGGCGATTGCCCAGACGCTCCCGGACGCCGAGGGCCACGTCGAGCATGACATCCCCGACCTCGAGAATGCGGTCCGGATTGACCCCTTCGGCGCGGAGCTGGGCCGAGGCGGCCGGGCCCGTCGTGCAGAGCAGATCCGACAGGGAATCGGTGAGGATCCGGTTGTGCTCCTCGGGCATGGTGCGGTCTCCACTCCTCAAGCCCGCCTCCACATGGACAAGGGGCACGCCGGCGTGGTGGGCGGCGAGCGCGCCGGCCACGGTGGCATCGGTGTCACCATAGACCACGACCGCCGCTGGACCGACCTCATCCATCTGCTCGGCCAATCCGGTCAGCATGTCCGCCAGACGGTGGGACCGCGAAGCCTGGGATGGGCGCAAGCGGGCATCCGGAGGCGGCACCCCCAGTTCCGTCAGGAAATCCGTTCCCATGTGGTCGTCCGGATGCTGTCCGGCGTGCACCAGCCATTGTCCCCAACCGCGATTGGCCAATTCCCGGGTCAGCGCCACCGACTTGATGAACTCGGGGCGGGAGCCAACCACGGTAAGGATGCGGGGGGAAGGGGTCATTCAGAGGAGCTGATGGTCTGCAAAGCTAAAGTGGCGCATCCCGGCGATGATGACATGATCGAGAACAGGCAAGTCCAAGGCCCGCCCCGCTTCCACCAGGGACCGCGTGAGGCGCTTGTCCGACTCGCTCGGCCGCGGATTCCCAGAGGGGTGGTTGTGGACCAGGACGAGGGCGGAGGCCCGCACCACCAGGGCCTTCGAAAAGACCACCTTCGGGTCGACGACGGTGCCGGACTGCCCACCAATGGAAATCCGGAGGTCGGCCAGCGCTCCATTGGCCCGGTTGAGTGCCAACGCCCAGAATTCTTCCTCCGAGCGGTCGATCAACCGTGAACGAAACCGGCGGACAATGTCTTCGGACCGGGTGACGCGCATGGCGGGGGAATCCGGGCGGGCCATTCGTCTCCGCCCCAGTTCCATCGCCGCGGCAATACACACGGCCCGGGCGGGGCCGATGCCCCGGACGGCCTCCAACCGGAGCAGGCCGCTCCGGCCCAGCGCGTGCAGGTCGCCTCCGAACTCGTCCATCACCCGCCGCCCTGCATCCACTGCCTGTTCTCCCCGGCTACCGCTTCCGATCAGCAGGGCGAGCAACTCCTCATCCCGCAGCGCATCCACACCCGCGAGACGGGCCCGTTCCCGTGGCCTCAAACCCGCCATGGGCTGGAATCGTCGGAATGCAGAGGAAAACAAAAAGGGACGCCGCAGCGTCCCTTCTTCAATGTCGTGGTGACCGCCATGCGGCCAATGTGCCTCTTACTTGACGGAAGCCAAGTGGCGCTCGAGGGAGCTTTTGAGGTTGCTCGCCTTGTTCTTGTGGATGACGTTCTTTTTGGCCAAACGGTCGATCATCGACGTGACCTTCGGGAGGTCCTCAGCGAGGGCCTTGGCATCCGAGGAGGCACGGAACTTCCGCAGGGCATTCCGCATCGTTTTGTGGTAATAGCGGTTGCTGAGACGCTTGGTCTCGTTGGAGCGGATTCGCTTGAGGGCAGATTTGTGGTTCGCCATGCTTGCGCGTTAGAGGGGGGCAAATATAGTCAACCCTTTGATGCAATCGACCATCAGTACCAAATCAGGTACACCCGGATTGTGGTGGCCCCATCGGTGATGTCCACTTCGGCCCGCTCGGCGTCCACATGGTCGTTGACCACGAAGGGCAATCCCACCGCAATGAAATCCTGCGTGGTGGCCACATCGTCATCAAACACGGTGAACTCGTAAGCGGTCGCGAAATCCTCCGCTTCGATGTTGACCGCCACGAAATCGAGGTCCACGGGAAGCTGGGCCTCCTCTGCCACGCCGGACGTGAACAGGATGGACTGGGATTCCGCATCCCGGAGCTCGGCATAGATGTCCGGGGCGCCCTCATCGATGGTGTCGTCGAAATAATTCTCGTCGATTTCGATGACCTGAACCCGATCGATGACGCACCGCGTGACGGGTTCGGGTTCGTTGCAGGAGGCGAGAAAAAGAAGGGGCAGAATGAAAGAAAAAGGCAGCAGGCGCATGACCCCAATTTACGTCCGGAATCCCGGGAAAGAGAGAAGGGCGCCTTCGCGCCCTTCCTTCCTAACAATCTACTTGCCAATCGCCATTCCTAGCGATAGCTGAAGCAAAGATAGAACAGAGATTTCGAATGTGTGACAACGTGTTTTCACACATTATACGCGCTTTGGAATCCGCCCCTCTTACTTCTTGAAAATGAAGCGGGTAATGTAGAGACCCTGACCGTCCTGCTTGCCGGCATCCGACTCGACGCCACTCACGACGAACTCGAGAGACCACCCTTCGGCGGACAGTTTGGTGATGCGGTCGGAGATGAGGGCATCATTGGACGCGATGTTCTGGAAGTTGATTCCCACCCCACTGAAGAAGTTCAGCAGCTTGGTCTCCTTGAAGGCCTCAATCTTCTGATCACCGCGCTTGACCTTGCCTTGGTCGCTCTTCTTGCCGTCGATGCGCTCGGTGGTCGCGGAATCGCTGTCGACTTGGCTGGTGGCCTCGATGATGCGGGAACGTCCCACGCCACCCGGCACGATGCTCTCGACCACGGTGACGACCTTGTATTCCTGGGCGGCAGCGTCAAAGCAGGCCGCGAAAGCGAGCAGGCTCGCAAAAATGAATTTCTTCATGGTGTTGGTTGTTGTGTTTCGCAATGTAGGACCGCGCTCAAAAGGAAAGCGTTGCGTCCCGAACAATACCCGCCAACATTTCCCGTGCTTCCCGCTCAATCTCGCGGCCCCGATCCCGCGCATACCACAACTGGACCTGCGCAGCGAATTCGGCATAGGGCGGCTTGGGCTCCGGGGCTTCCCGGTGTTCGAGGACCATCTGCCGCGCGGTCTCGGGACGCGGACCCCATTGGCCCAACACAGTGCCGGAGGCTTCCGCCACGATCCACACGGGAATCGAACGTCCGCCCCGGGTCAGAAAATCGTCGATGAGCGGCACCCCAGTGTCCCTCAGCATGACCTCGAGGGGGACGCCCGCCCGCTCCGCCCACATTCGGATGAGCGGCAGGCACTGCACGGCATCCCCGCACCAGCTCTCGGTGATGACCACCCAATGTTGCCCTCCCGTCCTTCCGGAATCGAGGATGGTCGCCATGTCCACGGACATCCGATACGTCTTGGCCACCCGCCTCGCCCGGGCCGCATTGAGCCGGGTGTACTCCGCGTACTTCTCTTTCGGCTCCGGTCCGCTGTGTGCCTTCTGTTCCACCCAGTCCAGCATGGCCTGACCATAGGCTTCAGGGGTCATGGCGCCCGGCCTGCCATCGGCCCACCAAGTCGCCCACACGGGTCGATGGAGCTCCTGCGTCATGGTTGTGCCATCCAGGATTCTGCCGCCAGCCGACCCGAACGGAGGGCCGCGTCCAGCGAGGGGGCCGCCACGTGGTCTCCGGCGAGATGGACGCCCGCCTCATTGCAGATGGCAAGCGGTGAACTCCGCACCGCACCCAACTTCGGGAGAGCCTGGTGGATGACCGTGTGCCAGCGCATGGCGCCGGGCTCGAGTCCGGCGGCCTCAAGGTCGCGGCGCACCCCGTGCTCCATGGCGACCACATCGACCTCCCCATTCGAACCGGGCAGGGCGGTCACATTGAGCTTGCCGCGGCCCTCCTCCCCTTGGACGTCCTCCATGAAGTGCACATTGGTCACCGATTCCGCTTCGGGAAGGAGGCCGATGATGGGTTGGCCGAATCGAGGAGCCGCGGTGTCGAAGACCGCATTGAAGCAGGCGTTCCACTTCACATCCGATCGCCCTTCGATCGAGCTGATGACCCCACGGCCTTCCACCACCTCCCCCGACTCCAACTCCACCCGGTCGCCTGACACAGCGGCCACCCGGGTGCCCAGTCGAATCTCGGTGCGTTCCAACCCGCCGGACAGTTGATGGACCAGCGCGTCGATCCCCGCGGCGGGCCGGACCACCGCGCCGCTGGCGAACATCCGAAGGGTGTATAGAAACTGTGCGGGCGGAGGCGAAAGCCGGTCATCCAAGAAGATGCCGGAAAAGAAAGGGCCGAGGAAGTCGCGGATGAAGTTGTCTGTGAACCCCCGTGTCCGAAGGAATTCCGCCGTGCTGCCCGTCGTGAGGCCATCCTGAACGGATTCGGCCGTTCCGGAACAGGCCTCACCGACCAGCTTGAGGATGCGGATTCGGTCTCCCCAGGTGCCCACACCACTGGTGAGGGTTGCCACAAGGCTGCCGGGCAGGCGGCGCGGGTCGGCCAACGTCTTCCATCGGCCGTGCTTCCGGATTCTCGCCCCGGGCACGAAGGCCACAGGGTCCAAAGCTGGCAAATCCACCCAGCGCTGCAGCTCGGGGTAGGCGGTCAAGAGGACCTGGAACCCGACATCCACGGGCGTTCCGTCCGCCATGCGCTCGGTCCGCAGCCGACCCCCCAACCGGTCCGAGGCTTCCAGCAGAAGAGGCGTGTGTCCCTGCGACTCGAGGGTCAGACAGGCGGCCAGGCCAGCCGCGCCGCCGCCCACCACGATGGGGCGGTCATTCCCCGTCATCGACGGTTTTCTTGGAAGAATCGACCAGACGATGCAGTTCGCGGAGCTCTGCCACGGTGAAATCCCGCCATTCCCCGCGTGCGATGTCGAGGTGCATGTGCATGATGCGGATGCGCTTCAATCGGACCACGTTGTACCCGAGGTGCTCGCACATCCGACGGATCTGCCGGTTCAACCCCTGCGTCAGGACGATGCGGAACTGACGCGGCCCGGTCTGCTCCACCTCGCACCGGCGCGTGACGGTCCCGAGAATGGGCACGCCCCCGGCCATGTCCTCGACGAAGGACCCTCGGATGGGCCGGTCCACGGTGACGTGGTACTCCTTTTCATGGTGGTTGCGGGCCCGCAGGACCTTGTTGACGATGTCCCCGTCACTGGTCAGGAAAATGAGCCCCTCACTCGGCTTGTCGAGGCGACCCACAGGGAAAATGCGCTTCTCGTGGCCGATGGCGTCGATGATGTTGTCCCGTTCCCGCTTCCGGTCCGTGGTGCAGACGATGCCCACCGGCTTGTGATAGGCGATGTAGACATGATCCTCCTGCTTTGTCGGCTGGCCGACGGGCTTCCCGTCCACCTCGACCGCATCGCCCGGCATCACCTTCGTGCCCAACTCCGGGACGGCCCCGTTGAGCGTAATGCGCCCCTGCTCGAGCAGCTTGTCCGCCGCCCGGCGGGAACAATGCCCCACCTCGCTCAGGTACTTGTTGATGCGGATTCCAGAAGACCCCTCGCCCATGCCGCAAAGGTGGTGAGAAACCCAGTATCGATTGTCTGCAAGCGAGCAGCAGCCTGCGGTCAGTCGGACTTGATCAGGCGGGTCCGGGTCCCGTCCTCGAGCTCGAGGAGGTAGACTCCGGCGGGCCGGTCGCCGAGCGAGAGTCCGCGGGAGGCCGGGAAACGGAACACCTCACGGCCCGCCGCGTCGAGGACCCGGCCGGCCGCACGCGCCCCGGTCCACCGGATCCAATCCGCCGTGGGATTCGGAGCGAAACGCCGTTGGACGGGCGCATTCAACTCGTCCTGGCCCAGGATGATGGCGTAGTTGTTGGTCGCATCGGGCGTGGGCGTGGCGAACCAGACCCAATAGTCTGCCCCGTCGGGGTAGCGGCCCAACGAAATGTCCTGCTGCTCCGGAGCTCCGAAGGCAAAGAAGTCCAAGATCACCCAGAAGCCTCCGGCCTCGTCCCATTCGAGCAGGGCGATCTCGTCGCCCGAGGCCGACAAAGTGAAGGGCGCGTGGAAAGGGCCCTGTTCCGGATCGTTGTCCAACCAGTAAAAGGCCCAATCGCCCGCCGCCAGATACCCGGAAGGGAGTGCATACTTGTTCGGCACGCTCAGGTTGTCCGTCAGGTACTTGCCTCCCAATTCGACGGGGGTGCCCCCCGCATTGAACAGCTCCACCCAGTCTTCGAATTCGAGGAACTCGTCGGAGACGTTGTTGGCGTTGGAACTCATGAGCTCGTTGATGACCAGCTCCGAGGGCGACGTCCCCACGGTGACGATCTCCGGTGCACAAGGAATCCACCGCTCGAGGCCCGCAGAACTCGTGGCCTGGACGTGGTAGGTCACGGTCGCCGGCCAGTTCCACTGCACGGGCACCTTGATGCCCCAGGTGCCATCGCCGGCCTTGCGATCGCCGTGCTCTCCATCGTCGTACATGGGGTAGGCGACCGGGCCGGGACCGGCATCGATCCAGCAGGTCACCTCGACGGCATCCCCGCCCCCATCGACGATGGCGCGGATGCGGAGCGAGTCCAGCACCGGCGCGTTGTCCTCCACCTCGTGGACGATGAGCACGGGCACCTCCGGATCGAGCTGGCCTTCCAAGGAGCCCAGGCGTGTATCGAGCCACGGATAGAGACCGAACTCGACATGCCCCCCGACGGCCTCATCGAGCGACTCCTCAAAGTCCTGCGTGGTGAACCCGAAGGACAGCGGATAGTAGGCATCGTATTCGATGGCCGACATCAGCTGGGCGTGCCTCGGCTCGAGGTAGGCCGCCACGCTGTCCGGGTGGGCCCACTCGTCGATCATCCGCCGGAGATAGTGCGTGTACCATTCCCGGTATTCCGGGACCGCCATCAACCGGTCGTACAGCGGCCGGTATTCCGTGGACCACGCGTATGGGTCCCGGGTCTCCCAGTCCTGGTCCAGCCAATCGATGCCCCAGGTGTTGTCGAGGTCGTAGGGGATGTACTCGAAGAGGCCGGTCTGCGGATTGTGGTACAGGTAGAAGTTGTTCTTGTTGCCGGCGTAGCCGTCCCAATTGCCGCTGACGACATCGAGGGCCTGGACCTTGAGGAAATCGGCCACGTTGAACTCCCGCTCCAAGGCGCACGGCAGGTCGGCATCCGGGGTGTTGTTGAGGACATCAATGAAGGCGGCGATGTCGGTGTAATCGTCTTCCTCGTCGTTGGTCTTGAGCTCGTAGGCGCGGCGCCCATTGACCTCAAACTTGTAGTCGTCCGGCTCTTGGCTGATGTACTCGAGGGTGGCCGGCCAGAGGCATTTGTAGAAGTTGCCGTTGTCCTTGTCGTAGTACTCCTCGATGAACTCCTCGTCGAAGTGCTCGGTGTTGAGGTAAGCCCCCATGTACTCGCCGTTGAGTTCCAGCCGCACGTGGCTGGTCCTCGATCCGGCCAGGCCCATCCGGCGCAGGATGTTCCAACTCAGGCCCGCCCGGAGCAGGGAGGGATCGTTCTGGTTGGCGTTCACATTGAGCTTCTCGAGGTCGGCATACTTCTGCCCCGCGATGAAGGCATTGAGGTCAATCTTGAAGCTCTTCTTCGGGGCGAACAGCGAGGTGTTGCCCCGGAGCCGCACGGCGATGGTGTCAATCAAGGTGTCCACGCTGGTGGAGACGAACTGCACCGTGGCCGGAAAGGGATTCGTTGCGGCGTACTCGACCTCGCCGAACAGCATCTCCGCCGCGCTGTCGGGGTCCATGGTGATGGCGATGGTGGCCACCTCCTCCTGAATGTAGGCGGGGCCGAAGGGCGGAATGTCCGTCTGGGCCGACAAGGAGCCGGCCAACAGGATGAGACACAGACAGGCCCAACCGCGAAGGGGGCCAACGGAAATCAGGTCGTGCACGGCGCGAAAATACTCGGCTTCGCGCCTCCTTGGTCTCCCCATCGGCGGATGTCGTTCATTCCTCCAACCGGGGTTGCCCTCCCTATCTTGGGGGAATGGGATTCCAGCACCGGATTGCGCTCCTCTTGTTCACGCTCCTCGCGGTGGCCATGGGATGTTCCCGTCCGGACGATTCTCCCCTCGTGGAGGAGGGGGCTGTCCGCTTGCCCGCCCTGCCGGACGAACCCTTCGCTTATTCCGAGATGGGGTTTCCGGACCTGTGGCTGAACGATCCGGCGCTCCAGCTCTTCGGCGGCTTCGGGGACGAGATCGAGATTACGGATGCCGGGGCGACCTTGGGCCGGGTCCTCTTCCACGATGTCCAGCTGTCGGCCGACAATACGGTATCCTGCGGCACCTGCCACCAACAGGAATTCGCCTTCGCTGATTCTGCCCCCGGCTCGATGGGCATTTCCGGCCACGTGCTCCACCGCAACACGCCCGGGCTGTTCAACCTCCGATACCAGCGCCGGCTGTTCTGGGACCTTCGGGTGGTGGGCCTTGTCAATCAGGTCCTGCAGCCCATCGGCCACCCCGATGAAATGGGCATGTCCCTCGACGCCTTGCCCGACAAGCTCGCCGCCCTCCCCTACTATCCAGCCCTGTTCGAGCAGGCCTTTGGCGATCCGTTCATCCATCTGGACCGCATCACGGACGCCCTCATCCAATTCCTTCGGTCCATCCGCTCCACGAGCAGCCGCTACGACCAGGGTCTGGCCGATGGATTCGCGTCGTTCACCGAATCCGAACTGCTCGGAAAAAGCGTCTTCTTCCGCAGCGATACCCGCTGCAACCAATGCCACAGTGGCCTCAATTTCTTCGCCACCCAGCCCTTCATCAATGGGCTCGAGGTCGATTACGGCCAAGCGGGGGACGGCGGCATCGGAGACCTGACCGGGGACCCGGCGGATGACGGCCGTTTCAAGACAGTCAGCTTGAGAAACGTCGGATTGACGGCGCCTTACATGCATGATGGGCGGTTCTCGACCTTGCGCGAGGTCGTGGACTTCTACAGCGATGGCATTCAACCGCATCCTTTCCTGGACGAGCGGCTTTCAGACAACGGCATCGGTCCGGCAGGCCAGGAACCCTATCGACTCGAGCTCTCGGAGGCGGAACGGCAGGGACTGGTGGATTTCCTCCACACCTTCTCCGACACCGTGATGGTGACAGACCCCGCCTTGAGCAGTCCGTTTTAGGACAATTGAAATTCAGGAAGCGTGAAGGCCATCGTGGTCCCCTCACCCAGAACCGATTCCACCCAGATGCTTCCCCCATGGGCCTCAATGATCTGTCTGACGTGGCACAGCCCCATGCCCATGCCTTCCGATTGCTGGTCGAATCGCTTGAACGCCTGAAATGCAGTCGCCGCCTGGTCGGGGGACATCCCCTTGCCCTCATCGCGGCAACGGAAAAGCCAACTGGAACTCAACTTCTCCGATGACAGGCGGACCACGGGAGGCTCCCCCGGGCGGGCGTATTTGAGGGCATTCTCGATCAGATTCTGGAACACGATGCGCATGCCCAGTGGTCCCGCCTCAATCGTCGGCATGGTCGTCGTGCACTCCACGCTGCCTGCCGTCCGCTTCATCATGCAACGGAAGTCCCCCTTGATTCCTTGAATCACCTCGTTCAGGTCCACCCCCTTCTCGAAGGCCTCCCGGCCCTGCTTGGCGTGATTCACCAAAGCATCCATCATGTCGACCAGGCGCTCGGAGCTCTCCACCAGCCACTGGCGGACCTGTGCCTCATCCACTCCCAGGTCCTGCCCCCCTTCCCCCATTTCCGCGAGCAGACGCGCGCAACTGCCCAGGTTGCGGATGGGTTCCTTGAGATCGTGGGCCACCATCATGGCGAAGCGTTGCCACCGATGTTCGGACTCGGAAGGAACCGTTCCGCTCGGGTCTACAGGACTTTTCGGAGGGGGGGGAGACGTGGACATCATTGCAGTAGCCGTGAAACTATAGTCCCAACTCCCCTCCCGGGTCTTGTGTTGCGGGCGTGAACCACACGCCATGAACAGGCCTCCTCTAACTCACTGAAAACGCGACCTGTAAAGTGTACTCAAACAATTCCGGGAACCGTGTCAGAAAGCGCTGACCCCTCCCGGATGCGCCTCAATCCTCCTCGGTGGTGACGATGACCTGCTTCTTGACCACGACGGCCCCGTTGGCCTCCCCCTCTTCGACCCAGACATTCTCCCCTGCCTCGGTCATTTCCACCGCGACCTCCATCTCCTCTCCGTTTCTCACGAGGTGCACCTGGCCACCCGGTATGGCGAAGACCGTGTCCCCCTCGAATTCCGCATCGTCAAACGACTCGATGATGATCTGAATGTCTTCCCCAAGTCCGCCGGACATGTCGTCGAGTTCGATGGCCTTGAACATGGCATGGGCTCCATGGGGTTTCGGAGCGGTCACCCGGCCGAGGGTAAAGCCGATCATGGTGAAGGCGGCGGCGATCAGGAGGCTGGCATTCTTTTCCATACCAGCAAGGTCGTCATTCGTCTGCTGAAACGGACCGCCCGACTCTTCGTATCTTCTAAGGAAGACCATGGACAACCCTTCACTCCGTTCTCCCTATGACACCCTGCTGCTCGAAGGCGGTAGCCTCCGCTGTGCGTTCACGGCGGGTGTGCTGGATGCCTTCGCCGCGGTCGGCCTGCGGGATTTCAAGCGGATCTACGCCGTTTCGGCTGGGGCGATGGCGGCCACCAGCTTCCTGTCCGGTCAGCGGAAGCACTTCATCGATGTGGCCACCAGCGTGATTGAGGATGGTCAGTTCATCCGGTTCTCGTCGGCGCTCTCGGAAGAGGGCATCATGAACCTCGCCCACCTGTTTGACCATGTCCGCCGCCACCATCCCCTCGACTTCGAGGGGGCCAAGGAGGCGGCGCGGGGGCGCGAGGTCCGGTTCGTGACCACCGATGCGGAATCGGGGGAGCCCTTGTACCTCGACCCGGTGGAGGGCAATTGGCTTCGCATCCTCTGGGCGTCCGCCACCTTGCCCATGGTCACGCGGGGGCGCATCCGGGTGGACGGTCGCTGGATGTTCGATGGTGGCATCTCGGATGCCCTGCCCTTGCAGGCAGCTCTCGATGCCGGCGCCCAGAAGATCATCGTGGTGCGGACGCGGCCATCCGGGCAGCATGTCCAACAAAGCTGGATGGACTTCTTTGCTACCTACTGGCATCGGGAAAACCCGGCGATTGCGGCCTTGTACGAGTCGGGACACCACATCTACAACGACGCTGTGGACCGCATTGCTTCCGGTGGAGAAGACGGGCTCGACATCCTCGAAATCGCGCCGGACTCCCCTCTGAAATCGGATGGATACCGTGTGCACGGGGACAGCCTCTGGGCGGATTACCACCACGGGTTGGCCAAGGGGCTCGATGTTGTCGCCGCGTTGCGAACCTGATTCCGGTCCATACCCGGGTCAGCGGTTACATTTGTGCGCATTCACAACCGAACACCATGCGCAACCTCATCCTCGTGGCGCTCGCCACCCTGTCCGCCAGCCTGCTCACCGCCCAGTGCAATGAGCTCTTCATCTCCGAATACATCGAAGGCTGGTCCAACAACAAAGCCCTGGAGATCTACAACCCGACGGGCAGTGCCATCGACATGACCGACTACCGTCTGGAGCGTTACGCCAACGGAGCCACGGCCGCCGCCGACAACCAGAAGACCGACCTGACCGGCACCATCGAACCGGGAGACGTCCTCGTTTACGTCATCGACAAGCAGGACCCCGACGGCGTCGACTTCGAGACCCCGGTGTGGGACGAACTCGCCGAGCAAGCCGACATCTGGCTGAACCCCGTCTACGAGGAAAACAACACGATGTACTTCAATGGCAATGACGCCATGGTCCTCCGCAAGATCTCCACCAACACTCCCGTCGACATCTTCGGCGTGATCGGGGAGGATCCCGGTTCCGCCGGCTGGGACGAGGTCACTCAGAACCAGACGCTCGTGCGCCGTCCCGAAGTGACGGGGGGCGACACCCAGGCCGTGGACGAGTTCGACGTGCTCGCCGTGTGGGACTCCCTCGGGGCCAATGTCTTCGACCACCTCGGCTTCCACGTCTGCGACTGCGTGACGTCCGTGGAGAACCGCACCGCCCGTGCCCTCCGGGCGTTCCCGAATCCGTTCCGCCACCATCTCGACCTGCTGGCTGACCAGCCGATGACCGAGGTGGTGGTCCGCACCCTCTCCGGTACGGAGGCTCTGCGCGTTCCTGCCGAGGGTCGTCGCGCCTTCCGCCTCGACCTCGCCGTCCTGCCGACCGGAGCCTACCTCGTGGAGGTCCAGCTCGCCGACGGGCGGATGGAGCGCCGCCAGGCCGTCAAGCACTGACCCGCACCAACTCCGATTTCATGAAGTCCTTCTTCGCGCTGTTCCTGGCCCTTGTGCTGGGTGCCTTGGGCGCACATGCCCAGAATTGCACGGTCACCGGAACGGTCCGGGATGGCCTCTCCGGCGATCCCCTCGTGGGCGCCTACGTCAGGGCCGGCGACCTCTTCGCCGCCACCGACATCGACGGACGCTATGAAATCGTGTTGCCTTCGGGAAAGCGGGACATCACCTTCTCCTACATCGGGTATGCCGCGAAGACGGTGTCCACGACGCTGACGGGCTCCGCCCAGACCGTGAATGCGCGGCTGGAGTCCCTCATCCTCGAGGAAGCCATCGTGGCGGCCGACATCGCCATTGACCGGAAGACCCCGGTCGCCTTCACCAATGTCCTCCCCGCCCAGATCCAGGAGGAGCTGGCCGGACGTGACCTGCCGCTCATCCTCAACTCCACACCGGGCGTCTACGCGACGCAACAAGGCGGTGGTGACGGCGATGCGCGCGTGACCATCCGCGGATTCGACCAGACCAACCTCGCCGTCATGGTGGACGGGGTGCCCATGAACGACATGGAGAACGGCTGGGTGTACTGGAGCAACTGGGCCGGCCTCGACCTCGTCGTGCGCACCACCCAGGTCCAGCGGGGTCTCGGGGCCAGCAAATTGGCCATCCCCTCTGTGGGCGGCACCATCAACATCCTGACCGGGGGTGACGAGTCCGGCAACGGCCGCCTGACCTTCCTGTCCGAGGTGGGCAACTACGGCTACTTCCGGAACAGCCTGTCGGGCGTCTTCGGCAACCGTGAGAAGGGCTTCCTGCACTTTGTCGGCTCCTACCGGACCAACCAGGGCTTCGCGGCCGGGCTCGAATCCGAAGCCTATGCCTACTATCTCAAGGGGCGCAAGACCGTGGGCAACCACAACCTGAGCTTCACCACGTTCGGTGCGCCCCAGCGCCACGGCCAGCGCTCCTATCAAATGCAGGTCCACGAGTTCGATTCGGACCTCGCTTTGGAACTGACCACGCCCGAGGGTCAGGTGCAATTGCAGGGCATCCTGGATGCGGCCGACGAGGACGACCTCGTGTCCCGTGGGCGGGACTTCAATGAGTTCATCGTGAACTACCAGGAGGTCTATTACGACTACAATGAGCAGACCGGCCAAGTGGACACGACGTACGGGCGGACCCGCCGTTACAACTCCCGGCAGAACTACTACTTCAAGCCCATCTTCACGGTGCGCGATGTCTGGGCGCTGAGCGACAAGTCGTCCCTGACGACCACGGCCTACGCCAGCTTCGGCACCGGGGGCGGCGAGGCGCTGGCCAGCACACCGGGCACCCGTCTGAGTGACGGCACGCTCAACCTGCAACCGACCTGGGACAGTCACCAACTCTTCGAATTCGGCCCCAACGGCCTGAATGTCGACGCCAACGGGGAGCGCAAGGGATCCAACTTCATCCGGGTGGCGCACAACGACCACCGCTGGTACGGCGCCCTGTCCAACTACAACACCCAACTCAACGACGAGCTCAGCCTGAGCGCGGGGGTGGACGTGCGGCACTATACGGGCAGCCACTACCGCACCATCGGCGACATGTTCGGCGCCGACTACTACGATGCGCCGGATGACCGCCGCGACCAGAATGCGGACTTCGATGCACCGCTGCGGGAGGGCGACCGCTACTTCTACTCCGACGACGGCCAGGTGGCCTGGGGCGGATCGTACGTCCAGCTCGAGTGGGACAAGCCGCTCTACAGCGCCTTCGTGAACCTGTCCGGCGCCCAGAGCTGGTACCGTGGCATCGACTACTTCCGTCCCAAGGTGATCACCCTCGACGGCACCACCTACGAGGTCCGCTCCACAGACGAGTGGCGCGTGATCGGCGACAGCGATTGGTCCACCGGCGAGCTGGCCGATGGCACGCTCCTGACCGCGGACAACCCGGGTTTGGAAACCTACACCACCGATTGGGAGCGCCTCACCAGCTACACCATCAAAGCGGGCGGCAACTACAACCTCAACGAGTGGACGAGCGCCTACACCAACCTCGGCTACCTCAGCCGGGCGCCGCTGTTCAACTCTGTCTTCGACATCAACAACAACCTCATCGAAGGCTACGAGAACCAATACGTCAAGGCCGTGGAACTCGGCGTGAAGTATGCCAAGGGCCGCTTCGCCTCCAACATCAACGCCTACCGCACCGGCTGGGAGAACAAGGCCATCAACCGCTTCTACAGCGTCTCCAACCTGTGGCAGGACCCCAACCTGAGCGTCTACGCGGACACCGCCACCACCGCCGGCCGGGAGACCATTCTCCTGCTGGCCCAAGACGACCGCCTGCTGGAGGACGTCGACTGGGGCACGGAGGCCTCCACCCTCCTCGAGCAGGCCGACCGGAACCTCGGTTACAACCTACTCAACGCCGACGCCGTCCACAGCGGGGTCGAGTGGGACTTCGCCTATGACGTCACCAACAAGCTCGACGTCCAGGGGGTCTTCTCCTGGGGCAACTGGCGGTGGACGAGCAACGAGCGCGTCGACCTGATCAACAGCTCCGACAACGGGTTCATCACCCGCACCGACAACGGCGCGGTGGCCGATACCCTCGTGAACCTCAATGGGGTCAAGGTGGGTGACGCCGCGCAGCGTCAAATCAGTGCGGCCATCAGCTACCGTCCGAAGCGGGGCACCTACTTCTCCGTGAGGAGCACCTGGTTCTGGCAGCATTACGCCAACTTCTCCCCCGGCGACGTGATCACCGAGGGCGAGCCCAAGGACGTCTGGGTCACCCCGGGCTACAACCTGATCAACTTCAACGCGGGCACGACCTTTGACGTCTCTGATGACGCCCTGCTGCGTCTGCGCCTGAGCGTGACCAATGTCCTCGACGAGCTCTTCATCGCGGACGCCCGCAACAACTCCCAATACGCCCCCTACCCCTACGGTCCCGAGGGGGGCAGCGGCATGGCCGAGGTCTTCGTCGGCCCGCCCCGCATGATCCGCGTCAGCGCGGTGCTTGAACTCAAGGGACTCCAGAATCGACCATGA
>WTID01000299.1:0-1369 GCA_011522855.1 Flavobacteriales bacterium | reverse complement strand
AATCGACCATGACCCGTTTCCTCCTCTCGGCTTCGGCCCTCCTCTGCGCCTGTTCCCTGTCCGCGCAGGACAACATCCTCGACGCGCGCACCAACTACGGCATCGGCGACGTCGTGACCGTCACCGGTGTGGTCACCAGCGACGCCAACCTCGGTTCGGTCCGCTACCTGCAGGACGCCACCGCCGGCATTGCCCTGTACCCGGGGGCCGACTGGTCCGATTGGGACGCAGAGCCCGCCATCGGCGACTCCCTCACCGTGACCGGTGAGATCACCGAGTACAATGGCCTGCTCGAGGTCGGACCGAACCTGACCGCCGTGGTCTTCGAAGGCACGGGCACCGTTCCCGCTCCGCTCGTCATCGGGGCGGCCGACTTGGATGAGGCATTGGAGGGCCAATTGGTCCGGGTCAACGGCGTCACCTTTCCCCTCGCCGGCCAGGAAATCACGGGGAACAACACCTACGACTTCACGGCAGACGGGCAGACGGGCATCATCTACGTGCGCAACAGCAACAGCCTCGTGGGCGAGACCCTCACCGGATGTGCCGTCGATCTGCTCGGCATCGTGTCCCAGTTCTCTTTCGACGGCTTCGGCGGCTACCAGCTGCTGCCCCGTGGCCCCGGTGATCTCATTCCGGCCGCCGGCATTTGCTACACCTCCCCCGTCGTCCAATCGGACATGACCACCACGAGCTTTACGCTCAGCTGGACCACGGACCTCGCTTCGGATGGCATCGTCGAGTACGGCCTGACGGAAGCGCTGGGCTCCACGGCCACCGGCGCCACCGGCACGGCCGACCACAGCGTGGACCTGACGGGCCTCGAAGCCGGGCAGATCTATTACGCCCGCGCCATTTCCACCCTGCCCGACGGGGAGAGCGCCGCCTCCCCCATTCGGCCCTACGCCACGGTCTCCGGCTCCTCCGGGGACATCCACGTCTACTTCAATGGCACCGTCGACGCCTCCGTCGCAACGGAAGAGGTGGCCCAATCGTTGGGCGTCGACCTCAACGATACGGTGGCTGCTTGGATTCTGTCCGCGCAACACACCCTGGACGTGGCCGCCTACAACGTCAACGACCAGACCCTGATTGGCGCCTTCAATGACGCTGCGGCCAATGGAGTCGAGATCCGCTGGATTTATGAAGGGGAGAACGCCAACACGGGGCTCGGTGCCCTCGACGGTGGCATCCCAACCCACCCCCGCACGGACGGAGAAGGCAGTGGCATGCACAACAAATTCATCATTGGCGATGCGGAATACGCCGAGTCCGCCTTCGTTGTGACCGGCTCAACCAACCTCACCACTGGGAACTTGGTCTCGGACCTCAACAACGTCATCGTCTTTGAAGACCAAAGCCTCGCCCG
>WTID01000276.1 GCA_011522855.1 Flavobacteriales bacterium | reverse complement strand
CTGTTGGTGTCCACCATCGCGATGACGGGGATGCCCAACTTCTTGGCCTCGGCCAGGGCAATGTGCTCCTTCATCACGTCCACGATGAAGACAGCAGCCGGGATGCGGTTCATGTCGGAGATAGAACCGAGGTTCTTCTCCAGTTTGGCGCGCTGGCGGCTGACCTGCAGGCGCTCACGCTTGGACATGGTGTTCAGCGTACCGTCGGCCTCCATCTTGTCGATCTGGGTCATCTTCCGGATGGCCTTGCGGATCGTCGCGAAGTTGGTGAGCATGCCACCAGACCAGCGCTCGGTCACGTAGGGCATGTTGACGGACTGGGCCGCCTCGGTCACGATGTCCTTGGCCTGCTTCTTCGTCGCCACGAACAGGATGCGCTTGCCACTCTTGGCAATCTGCTTGGCAGCGGCAGCGGCCTCGTCGACGAGGGCGACCGTCTTGTGCAGGTCAATGATGTGGATGCCCTTCTTCTCCGTGAAGATGTAAGGGGCCATGTGGGGGTTCCACTTGCGCTTGAGGTGGCCGAAGTGGGTTCCTGCCTGAAGCAGTTGGTCGAAATTGGTGCGTGCCATGGTGCTACGTTCCTGGGGTTTGGCAACGACGAGGTAGCTTCAACGGAAGGTCCCCGACGTTTGGATGCTAGCTGTATATGCTGAGAAAGGGGTTGCTGGAGATCAGCGCTTGGAGAACTGGAACTTCTTCCGCGCCTTCTTCTGGCCGTACTTCTTGCGCTCCACCATCCGAGGGTCACGGGTGGTGAGGCCCTCGGCCTTGAGGGTCGGCTTAAGCTCCTCGTTCAGTTCGATGAGCGCCTTGGAAATGGCGAGGCGAAGGGCCTCGGCCTGACCGGTGATGCCACCGCCGTCCAAGTTGGCCTTGATGTCGAACTGGTCGAGCGTCTCGGTCAGCATGAAAGGCTGCTTCACCTTGTATTGCAGGGTCGGGAGCGGGAAGTACTCAGTGATGTCCCGCTTGTTGATGGTCACCTTGCCGGTTCCCTGCGTCATGTAAACGCGGGCGATGGCATTCTTACGGCGACCGGAGGTATTGATCGTCTGCATCTGAATCAGGAGGGGATGGCGTGAGCGGTGGGTTGCTGGGCTTCGTGCTTGTGCTCGGCTCCAACGTAAACGTGCATGTTCTTGAAGATGGCGCGGCCGAGGCGGTTCTTCGGGAGCATGCCGCGAACGGCATTCTCCACGAGGCGCTCCGGCATGCGGTCGCGAACCTCCTGGGCCGTGCGGCGGTACTGACCGCCCGGGTACCCAGAGAAGCGGATGTATTCCTTGTCCTCCCACTTGTTGCCCGTGAGCTCCACCTTTTCGGCATTGATCACGATCACGTAGTCGCCACAATCGGCGTGGGGAGTGAAGTTCACCTTGTGCTTGCCGCGCAGGAGGCGGGCAATTTCGCTGCACAGGCGACCGAGGCGTTGCCCTTCGGCATCCACCAGCAACCACTTCTTGTCAGCGTTCTCCTTGTTGACGGAGACGGTCTTGTAGCTCAACGTATCCACTGTGCTTCGAGTTGAAAAACCCCGGAAAATTCGGGGTGCGAATATAGTGGCAATTCCAATGGCCCACAAACCCCTGTGGTACAAGGTTTCCAATGGTCCGAAGTGGACGGCATTGCCCCTTCCGTCCGGACCACTTTCCCACAACCCGGACGCGGGCCTTCCACCATGCTTCCGGGCATCGTAAAATTGGCATGGAATGACGGCACACGAACGGCACCCTCCCCACCCCGTCGGCGGCACCATCGAGGTCATCACGGGGCCCATGTTCTCCGGCAAGACCGAGGAGCTGCTGCGCCGCATGCGCCGCGCCACCCTCGCCAAGCAGGCCGTCTGCCTCATCAAGCCCGCACGGGACGACCGACACGGCACCACCGATGTGGTCAGCCATGACCTCCGCCGGCAACCCGCCATCGCCGTCGAACGGTCAGAAGACATCGAACGCCACCTGGACAGCCTAGGCCGCATGCCGGACGTTGTGGTCGTCGACGAGGTCCAGTTCTTCGATCTCGAGGTCGTCGACGTCTGCAACCGGCTCGCCGATTCGGGCATCCGCGTGATCGTCGCCGGACTCGACCTAGATTACCTCGGGCGTCCCTTCGGCCCCCTGCCCCTGCTGCTGGCCCATGCCGAATACGTGACGAAGCTGCACGCCATCTGCTCCCGGACCGGTCGGCCCGCCCACTTCTCCCACCGAATCGAAGGGGGAGACGACCACGTCCAGATCGGCGGCTCCGAATCCTACGAAGCCCTGTCCCGCGAACCCTACAACGACGTCGTCGTCCGCGAACACCATCGGGACGAGGCATGACGGTCGACCGTTTCGCCCTCGAGACCCTCGCCGACCAACTCGGCGGCTCCCTGCAATGGCCGGACAACGCCGACACGGACGCCCGGTTCAGTCACCTCGCCACCGATTCGAGAAAACTGCGCGCCGCGAGTAGGGGGATTGACCACACCGTGTTCATCGCCCTCCGGGGCGCGCGCCATGACGGCCACGACCACCTCGCCGCCGTCCGCGCAGAAGGGGTCAAGGCCTTCGTCGTCCGACGCGATTGGACCGGCTCCCTGCCCGGTGCCATCGTGCTCCGCGTTCCCGACACCCTGCTCGCCCTCCAGCAGTTCGGCGCCTTCGCCCGCTTTTCCAGACCGGGCAAAGTCATCGGCATCACCGGCTCCAACGGGAAAACCACAGTCAAGGAATGGGCCCACGCACTCGCCGGTCAGGATCGGCGAATCTCCCGCAGCCCGGGAAGCTGGAACAGCCAGGTCGGGGTGCCCCTTTCCCTGTGGTCCCTCGACGACCAGGCCGACTTCCATCTCGTGGAGGCTGGGATCTCCCATCCAGGAGAAATGGCGGCCCTCGCCCGCATCATCCGGCCCGAAATCGGCGTCTTCGTTCATTTCGGTGATGCCCATGGCGCCCATTTTCCCGATGCCGCCGCCAAGGCCCGGGAGAAACTCCGCCTGTTCGAAGGCACCGACACCCTCGTGCTCGGGACGGAGCATTCAGACGTCATGTCCGCCATCGAAGACCTCGGATGGACAGACCGATGCGTCCGGTGGTCACTGGACCCCAATTCCAAGGCCGACCTGACCCTCTCGATGTCCGAAACGGGAGCGGGGTGCACCCTCGAAGGGGTGTGGAAGGGAACCCCTATCCAATGGACCCTTCCCTTTTCCGACCGGGCGTCCGTGGGCAATGCCCTGACCGCCGCCTTGCTTTTGCTCGAACTCGGTTGGACGCCGGACGCACTGGACGCCCGCCTGTCTGCCCTGCGACCAGTCGGCATGCGGCTGGAGCACCTCGAAGGCCGGGGAGGAGGCGTCATCCTCAATGACACCTGGAACCACGACCTCGACGGACTGTCCACGGCACTGGATGCACTCGAACGCATTCCCGGAGGCCGGAGGCGGGCCGTCATCCTTTCCGACATCGTTCCCTTCGATGCAGGTGATGAGGCCCAATGCGCCCGATTGCGGGACGCCATCGGCCTGCGGAAAGTGGACCGGTGGATCGCCGTCGGACCGGAGTTGGCCGCCGGCATTCCTGGTGTCACCGACGTCCACGCCCACCACCCCGATGTGGACACGCTCCTCGGCAGCGGCGACCTCACCGCCCTTGAAGGGTGGGATGTCCTCGTCAAAGGGGCCCGGCCATTCGGCTTCGAGCGCGTGTCGGACGCCTTGGAGGCCAATTCGCACACGACCGTCCTCGACCTCGACCTCGGTCGGCTTGCCCACAACCTGGACCGCTTCCGAGACCGCTTCGGAAAGCCCATCATGGGCATGGTCAAGGCCTTCGCCTACGGCGCGGGAGACGCGGTCGCCGTGGAGCTCGACCGGTTGGGCATCGACCGACTCGCCGTGGCCTTCACGGAGGAAGGTGTGGCCTTGAGGAAGCGGGGCGTTCGCTGCCCCATTCTCGTCCTCAATGCAGATGCCCGGCGCTACGCCGACCTCATTGAATGGGACCTTGAACCCGAAGTCCACCGGCTGGAAGACCTGGACCGGTGGGCGGATGCGTTGCGCCACGCGGGGCCTGTCGGAGAAGGGGCTGCCCACTGTGGCATCCACCTCAAAGTGGAGACCGGCATGCACCGGCTCGGGTTGCAGGAAGATCAATGGGCGGCCGCAGGACGGCGCTGTGCCCAACTGAACGTGACCATGGCCAGCGTCTACAGCCACCTCTCCGCCGCGGACGATCCCCAACAGGACGCCCACAGCCGGAAACAAATGCAGCGGTTCGAAGCCGCCTGCGCAAGGATTGCAGAGGGGTGGACCGCGGTACACCCGGAACACAGGCCCCCCGACTTCCTTCGCCACCTGGTCAACACAGCCGGCGCCGCCCGCTTTCCCGAAGCCCACCACGACCTCATCCGCATCGGCCTCGGCCTGTACGGGCTGGACGCCTCGGGCTCCGTGGACGGACTCCAGCCCATCGGCACCTTCCGTTCGGCCGTGAGCCACCTCCACGTGGTGCCGGCCGGTGAACCGGTCGGATACGGCGCCCACGCCACCGCCGATCAGGCCCGGACCATCGCCACCATCCCCGTCGGCTATGCGGACGGCCTGCCAAGGGCGGCGGGCAATGGAGCCGCCCATCTCCATCTGGGCGGAACCCTGCGGCCCATCGTCGGACCAGTGTGCATGGACAGCTGCATGGTCGACGCAACCGGCCTCGATGTCCGGCGGGGCTCCAGCGTCGAGATCTTCGGAGACCACGCCCCGATCCACGCCCTCGCCGAGGCCACCGGCACCATCGCCTACGAATTGCTCTGCCGCATTCCCCAGCGCGTCCGACGCCGCCACCTCCGCACCTGAGCCACCCGGTGGGCGTACCTTTCCGTCGTGGACCGCACGCAGAAGATTCCCATTGAACCCGGCGACACGTACACGTCTCCGGAGGGATTCCTCGTCTTCACGGAACAATACCACCGCAAACGCGGCTATTGCTGCACCAGCGGATGCAAACATTGTCCCTACGGATACGACAAGGGAACCGGACGCGTCCGCAACCCCAAAGGCCTCTGAGATGAACACCACCGCCACACCCACCCTGACCCTGGCCGACTTCCAGGCCGCCTTAGCCGAAGGCCTGCCCGCCGTCCTGCCCGCAGCCCGGCAGCGCAGCGCGGACGTCCCGCACGCCCCGGTCCGGAAAGACATCCTCACGCCCAAACAAAAGGAGCTCGCCCTGGCCAATGCCCTGCGCTACTTCCCGGAGGAGCACCATGCCACGCTGGCCCCGGAGTTCGCCGAAGAACTCCGCACCTACGGCCGCATCTACATGTACCGGTTCATGCCGGACTACCCGATGCACGCCCGGCCCATCGACCACTACCCGGCGAAGACCCCTCAGGCCGCCGCCATCATGCTCATGATCCAGAACAACCTGGATCCAGCTGTGGCCCAACACCCAGAGGAACTCATCACCTACGGAGGCAACGGCGCCGTCTTCCAGAACTGGGCACAGTACCGCCTCGTGATGCGCTACCTGAGTGAAATGACCGAGGAGCAGACGCTCGTCATGTACAGCGGCCACCCGCTTGGCCTCTTCCCCTCGCACCCCGGCGCGCCGCGCGTGGTGGTGACCAATGGCATGGTCATTCCGAACTACAGCGGTGGCGACGACTACGAGCGCATGAACGCCCTCGGCGTCAGCCAATACGGCCAAATGACCGCCGGATCGTACATGTACATCGGACCGCAGGGCATCGTCCACGGCACGACCATCACGGTCCTCAATGCCGGGCGGCGCCTCGACCCGGAAAACCCATCCCTCGCCGGCAAGCTGTTCGTCACCGCCGGCCTCGGCGGGATGTCCGGCGCCCAACCCAAGGCGGGCAACATCGCCGGGGTCGTCTCCGTCACAGCCGAAGTCGATCCCGCGGCCGCCTGGAAGCGCCACGAACAGGGCTGGGTGGACCACGTCGTGGAGGACGTCGCCGAGCTCGCCGACAAGGTCCGCGCCGCCATGGACGCCAAGGAGGTCGTCAGCTTCGCCTACCTCGGCAACGTCGTCGACGTCTGGGAACACTTCGATGCCGCCGGCATCCACATCCACCTCGGGTCCGACCAGACCTCGCTCCACAACCCCTGGGCGGGCGGCTACTACCCAGCCGGCCTCACCGTCGAGGAATCCCAGAAGATGATGGCCGAGGACCCCGACCAATTCAAGGTCCACGTGCAGGAAAGCCTGCGCCGCCATGCCGCGGCCGTCAATCGCCACACCGAGCGCGGCACCTACTTCTTCGATTACGGCAACGCCTTCCTGCTGGAGAGCTCCCGGGCCGGCGCCGACATCATGGCCGAGGACGGCGAGGCCTTCCGCTATCCGAGCTACGTGCAAGACATCATGGGGCCGATGTGCTTCGATTATGGCTTCGGCCCGTTCCGTTGGGTCTGCGCCAGCGGGGATCCCGCCGACCTCGACACGACGGACGCCATGGCCTGTGAGGTCCTGGAGGCAATGATGGCCGAATCGCCTGCGGAAATCCGCCAGCAAATGGCCGACAACGTCCAATGGATCCGAGGCGCCAAGGCCAACAAACTGGTCGTCGGCTCGCAGGCGCGCATCCTGTACGCCGATGCCGAAGGCCGCATGCGCATCGCCAAGGCCTTCAACGACGCCATCGCCAGTGGTCGTCTGTCCGGCCCGGTGGTGCTGGGCCGCGACCACCACGACGTCAGCGGCACCGACAGCCCCTACCGCGAGACTTCCAACATCTACGATGGCTCCGCCTTCACCGCCGACATGGCCGTCCAGAACTTTGTGGGCGACGCCTTCCGCGGCGCCACCTGGGTGTCGTTGCACAACGGCGGCGGCGTGGGCTGGGGAGAGGTCGTCAACGGCGGCTTCGGCATGCTGCTCGA
>WTID01000079.1 GCA_011522855.1 Flavobacteriales bacterium | reverse complement strand
CAGCGCATCGCCAACCTCGAGGTGGAGATCGACGAGGTCAAGAACCACCTGGCCCACCTCACCGACTACACGGTGGAGTGGTACCGCCAGCTGAAAAAGAAGTTCGGCAAGGGGCGGGAGCGCAAAACCGTGCTCAAGACCTTCGGCACCATCGACAGCGCCAAGGTGGCCGTCGCCAACCACAAACTCTACGCCGACCTCAAGGAGGGCTTCGTGGGCATCAACATGCCGCGGGGAGAAGGGGAGTACATCTGTGACTGCTCGGACATCGCCGACATCATCGTCTTCCGGAAGGATGGCACGATGCAGGTGTCCAAGGTGACGTCCAAGGCCTTCTTTGGCAAGGACATTCTCCACGTGGGCATCTGGAAGCGAGGCGATGAGCGCACCACGTACAACCTGATCTACCGCGACGGCAAGAAGTCCGGCGGTGGGCGGACGTTTGTGAAGCGCTTCAACGTCACCTCCATGACCCGGGACAAGGTGTATCCGGTCACCAAGGGGACCCCTGGAAGTCAGGTCCTCTGGTTCAGTGCCAACCCCAACGGGGAAGCCGAACAGGTCACCGTCCACCTCAGCCGGATGCCCCGGCTGAAGTCCTTGAAGATCGACGTCGACTTCTCCCAGATTGCCATCAAGGGGCGGGGAGCGGCTGGCAACACGGTGACCAAGTATGCGGTCACGGGCAAGGTGGACCTCAAGAGCGAGGGGTCGAGCACGCTCGGCGCCCGCAAGGTGTGGTTCGACGAGAGTGTCCGCCGGTTGAATGGAGAGGGACGGGGACGCCTGCTGGGCGCCTTTGGACCGGACGACCGCCTGCTCGTGGTCATGGCGACGGGTGCCTATGAGCTGCTCAAGCCCGAGATGTCGGTCCACTTCCCGGACGACATGATCTTCCTCGACAAGTGGCACCGGGATCGGGCCCTGACCGTCGTCCACCTCGACGGCGAGAAGAAGGCGGTGTACGTCAAGCGCTTCGTGGCTGAATCCTCCACCAAGACGGTGAGCTTCATCGGCGAGGAGGAAGGGTCCAAGATGATCCTGTTCACCGACCATGGTGCCCCCATCGTCAAATGCAAGGCCAAGGACCTCGGCGAGCAGCGTTTCAGCCTCAACGAGTTCATCGCCATCAAGGGCGTCAAGGCCCGGGGCAAGCGATTGTCCACCGATGCCCGGGCCAAGGTGACCCTCGAAGACACCCCTGATCCCAACCTGAAGGCCGCCCAGGCCGAAGCTGCTGCGGCAGAGACGGCACCGGAGACTCCTGAAACCGAAACCAACACCGCCACACCTGCCCCGAAGAAAGGGGCGGATGGGCCGGCTTCCGACTCGGGAAATCCAGCTGGGGACGAGGTCCAGAGCACCCTTTTCTGAATTTAATTTTGCGACCATGAACCGCATCCTACCGATCCTTTCGGCCGGCCTGTTGCTGGCCTCTTGCAACGCTGGCGGAGGCTCCTCCAGCCGCGCCGATGAGCTGGTCCACCCCGAGTGGTCCCGCAACGCCGTGATCTACGAAATGAACGTCCGCCAGCACTCCCCGGATGGCACCCTCAGCAGTGCTCGGGCCGACCTGGCCCGCCTCCACCAGTTGGGCATCGACATCGTCTGGCTCATGCCGGTGCACCCCATTGGCGAAGTCAACCGGAAAGGCGGGGAGAACAAGGACAACTACCTCGTCCAGCCGGGAAGCTCCTCGCTCGGCAGTCCCTACAGTGTGCAGGATTACAAGGCCCTCAATCCGGACTATGGCACCTGGGAGGATTTCGACGCCTTCGTCGCGACCGCGCACGACTACGAAATGAAGGTCATCATCGATTGGGTCGCCAACCACACCGCCTTCGATGCCGTGTGGACCACCGATTCCATCGGCATGGGGTACTACCTCCTCGATTCCCTCGGCGGCCTGCAGCCCCCGACGGGCACGGATTGGGTCGACGTGGCCCAGCTCGATTGGGACAACGGCGAAGCCAACGGCCTCTACGACGCGATGGAGGACGCCATGGCCTTCTGGGTCCGCGACCACGACATTGACGGATTCCGGTGCGACGTGGCCGAGAAGGTGCCGACCGCATTCTGGGATCGGGCCCGCAGGGCTTTGGAGGACATCAAGCCCGACGTCTTCATGCTGGCCGAGGCCGAGGTGCCGGAGCATCACAACCGCGCCTTTGACGCCAGCTATGCTTGGGAATTCCACCACATCACCAATCAGGTGGCCAAGGGGGAGATGGACGCCGGTGACGTGCGGGATTACCTCGGCCGCGAGGCCGAGCGGTTCTCGCCCTCGGCCTACCGCATGACCTTCGTGACCAACCACGACGAGAATTCGTGGAACGGCACCGCCCGGGAGCGCTACGGCGACGGAGTGCGGGCCATGGCCGTCCTGTGTGGCACGGCCTTCGGCATGCCGCTCATTTACGGTGGCCAGGAGAGCGACATGGACAAGCGCCTGCGCTTCTTCGAGAAGGACACCGTGCCGTGGGGCCAGTACCGCTCCATGTCCTTCTACCGGATCCTCAATGACCTCCACCACCGGAATCCGCCCCTGTACAACGGGGAGTTCGGTGCCCCGGCCGTGCAGCTGGTCGAGGAGGGCGATGTCCTCTATTACGAGCGGAGCGACGAGAAGACCTCCGTGCGCGTGGTGATCAACCTGAGCGCGGATTCCGTGGAGTTTGCGCCCACGGGACTGGAGGGATACCGCACGACGTTCAACCGCCAGAATCTCTCGAAGACCACGTGGGAGCCTTGGGGCTTCGAGGTCTTCGTGAAGATGACGCCATGAAGGCGATCGCGCTGATCGCCCACGATGGCAAGAAGGCCGAGCTCGGCGTCTTTGCCGTCCGGTTCAAGTCGTTTTTCGAAGGGGTCCCGATCGTGGCGACGAGCACGACCGGGGCCATGCTCGAGGAGAAGGGCTTCACGGTGGAGCGCGTGGCCTCCGGACCCAAGGGTGGGGATGCCCAGATTGCCGCCCGGGTAGCCGAAGGCACCATTTCTGGAGTCATCTTTTTCCGGGATCCGATGGGCAAGCATCCGCACGAGCCGGACATCAACATGCTCCTCCGCCTGTGTGACGTCCACAACGTGCCCCTCGCCACCAATCCGGCCACGGCCGAGCTGATCGCCCGCCACATTGCCTGACGCGCAAGGGAAGGGGAGAGCCCTGCCCGCGGACAACCGGGACAGGACCGTTCGGAAATGGCTTGGCCAACGGCTCTCCGAAACCGGCTTGGCCATGCTCGACACTCCGCGGGAGCGGGAGGCCATCGCCGATCGCTTGATGGCCGACCTCGACGACCGGGGCCGCATCCTGCTGGAGGCACTGGACCGCCGCTATGGCGAGGGGGAATTGACCCGCCTCGGCCATCACCTCGACCGGGTCCTCAGCGGGGAGCCGGTGCAGCGCGTGCTGGGGTGGACCGAGTTTCGGGGCCTCCGCATCGGATGTGCCGGCGACGTGCTCATTCCCCGACCTGAGACGGAGGAGGTGGTGGGTTGGTTCCTGGACGGCATGTCCGGGATCGCCCATCAGGCGGAGCATCGTCCCATCCGGGTGCTCGATGTGGGGACGGGGAGCGGCTGCATGGCCCTCGCCCTGAAACGCGAGCGTCCCGATTGGGAGGTGGTGGCCATTGATCTTTCCCCTGAGGCCCTCGACCAGGCCCGGGCCAATGCCGCCGAACTCGGTCTCGACGTGGAGTTCCGCCAGGTGGATGCCCTCGACATCGAAGCCTTGGCCGCCCTCGGACCGTTCCACGGCGCCGTCTCCAATCCGCCCTACATCCCGCAGTCCGAAGGGTTGGAGTCCCATGTGGTCGACCACGAACCTGCGATGGCCCTGTTCGTGCCCGACGACGATCCCCTTTGCTTTTACCAGGCCCTCGTCGACTGGGCGTCCGGGTCGTTGACTCCCGGGGGGTGCCTCGTGGCCGAATGCCACCATGCGCTGGTCCGGGAGGTGGCGGATTGTTGGCAACTCGACGGCGCATTCTCCGAGTGCCTCACCGACCTTCAGGGTGCCGAACGGGCGGTCCGCCTCCTTCGGCCTGGATGTCGATGACCGAGACCATGAGCGCAGCTGACCGCATCGCCGAACTCCGGCGTACCCTCCACGAGCACAACCACCGGTACTATGTACTGGCGGCGCCGACCATCAGCGACCGTGAATTCGATGCCCTGCTGGCCGAGCTGGAGCTGCTGGAGAAGGCCCATCCCGAACTCGACGATCCGAACAGCCCGACGAAACGTGTAGGCAGCGACCTCGACAGCCAGGACTTTGAGAAGGTGGCCCACAGCCGGCCGATGCTGTCCCTTTCCAACAGCTACAATGCAGAGGAGGTATATGATTGGGCGGACCGGGTCCAACGCGAGACGGCCGGGGAGTGCAGCTTCACCTGTGAGCTCAAGTATGACGGGGTGGCCATTGCCCTCCAATACCGGGATGGGGGCCTGTTCCGGGCCCTGACGAGGGGGGATGGGACGACGGGCGAGGACATCACCGACAACGTGCGCACCATCCGCACCATTCCGTTGACGCTCGCTCCGGAGGCCCCGGCCAACCTCGAAATCCGGGGGGAGATCATCCTGCCGTTTGCCGCCTTCGAATCGCTCAATGAGCGGGTGGTGGCGGCGGGTCGCGATCCGTTTGTCAACCCGCGCAACACGGCGGCCGGGAGCCTGAAGCTCCACGACAACAAGGAGGTCGCCCGGCGCGGATTGGACTGTTTCCTCTACGGGGTGGAATTGGAGGACGGGGAATTGGACAGCCATTCCCGGGGCGTCCACGATGCCGCCCGGTGGGGCTTCAAGACCCCCTTGACGCTTGACCGGGCTTTTGAGCGCGTGAACGATGTGGCGGGAGTGATGGACTATCTGGCCCACTGGAATGACGCTCGCCACGGATTGCCTTTCGCCATTGACGGAGTGGTCATCAAGGTGGACGAGACCGTGCACCGCCGGTCGCTGGGCTCCACGGCCAAGGCGCCTCGATGGGCCCTGGCCTACAAGTTCGAGACCGAGCAGGGCTTGACGCGCCTCATTCGCATTGACTACCAGGTGGGCCGGACGGGTGGAATCACGCCGGTGGCCAGGTTGGAAAAGGTGTTCGTGGCCGGAACGACCGTTCAGAATGCCTCGCTGCACAATGCCGACCAGATTGCCCAGCTGGACATCCGGGAGGGCGACCTGGTCCGCGTGGAGAAGGGGGGAGAGATCATTCCCAAGGTGGTGGGCGTGGTCCTCGAGGAGAGGCCGGCGGACAGCGTTCCCCACGTCTACACGGACCGCTGTCCTGACTGCGGAACCGAGCTGGAGCGGGCCGAGGAGGAGGCGCGTCATTACTGTCCGAATGCCCTCGGGTGTCCAGAGCAGATCAAGGGCCGGATCGAGCATTTCGCGAGCCGCAAGGCGATGAACATCGACGGGTTGGGAGACAAGAGTGTCGACCAGCTGTGGACCGCGGGCATGATCCGAAATCCGGCGGACCTGTATGACCTCACCATGGAGCCGCTGTTGACCTTGGACCGGATGAAGGAGACCAAGGCGGGCAACCTGTTGGCCGGCATTGAAACGTCGAAATCCGTGCCGTTCGAGCGGGTGCTGTTCGCCCTCGGCATCCGCCATGTGGGCGAGACGGTGGCCAAGCGCCTGGCCCGCCATTTCGGATCCCTCGAGGCCCTCCGAGCAGCGTCAAAAGAGGCCCTCCTGGAGCTCGATGTGGTGGGGCCGGTGATTGCGGAGGCCGTGTTGGCCTTTTTCGCGGATGAGCGACACGTCGCCCATGTCGAGCGTCTGATGGCGGCAGGACTGCGGTTTGAAGCGGATGCCGAAGTGGCTCCTCAGGGCACGGCATTGGAAGGAAAGCGGTGTGTGGTGAGCGGCGTATTCAGCATGCCGCGTGATGAGGTCAAACGGCTTGTGGAGCAGAATGGAGGAAAGCTGTCAGGCAGTGTGTCGGGCAGCACGGACTTCCTCATTGCCGGCGACAAAATGGGCCCGGCCAAACGGGAAAAGGCCGAACGCGCCGGCGTCCGAATTTTGTCAGAATCCGAGTTCATCGCATTGATATCAAAATAACGAGCCATTCATAGGACGTTCAGTCTGGAATTATAGGTTTTGTATTCGTAGGAAATCGGCGCTTGGAATGGCTTAAATTGAAGATTCCAATCGCTGAGTATGAACCAATTGACGCGCAGCCTGGCCATCCTGACGGCCATGTCTTTCGCAGCCCTTGCCGGTAGTGCACAATCCTGCACCGACCCGCTGGCCTGCAACTACGATCCCAACGCCGGTACTCCCGACGCCGTTTGCCTCGAAGTCGAGGCCTTCGCCACCCACACGGATGGTGTCCTCGCCGGCATGACCACGTGGCGGGTGTATTTCCACACGACCCATCCGGACGATTTCGTCACGGCGGTCTACGGAAACTCCAACGAGCCACTGGCCCTGACGACCACCACGAGCTTCTACCAAGATGCTTTGGGTGGAGCGACGGCACAGCCGATCAACCCTCTGTTGCTTCCCAGCTTCCCCAATCTGGAGTTCGACAGCTACGTCACCATTGGCCTGTCCCAGATGGCCGACGGTTCAGCCGGGGAGAACGCGCCGAGTACAGCGGCCTCTCCAGATCAGAATTGGACGGCTGCCTTCGAAAGTGGGGGCAACCTCATCATCGATGACCTCGTCGGCGGTCTGTGGTTCATCTACAACGGCGATGCCAACGGCGCCCCCGATGCGGATGGACGCGTGCTGCTCGCCCAGCTGACCACCGACGGCGACATTGGCGGCACGCTCAACGTCCAATACTTCCCGGCGGGCGGAGCCGCCACCACCGCGACCCTGTCACTCGATTCCCCCTGCGACCTGGGCAGCACCGACGACTGCACCTATCCGGATCCCAACCTCGACTG
>WTID01000188.1 GCA_011522855.1 Flavobacteriales bacterium | reverse complement strand
CGACGCTGCAGATCCGCATTGCGCTCCTCGATGGCGCTCACCTGTTCGGCCATCGCGTCCCGTTCGGCTTGCAACGCGAGGTTGGCCTGGTTCAGGCTGTCGATGGTGACCACATAGCCCTGCATGATCCGGCGCAACGTCTCGGCCTCCTTCTTGAGCTTGGACACACTGTAGTTCCGGTCGCGCACCTTCTTGATCAGCCCCTCAATCTCACTGCGCTGGGCGGACATCTCCGCCATCATCAGGCTGTTCTCCGTCTGGAGGGTGTCGTAGCTGAACCGGAGCTTCTGCAGGTCCAGCTCGAGGGCCTCGCGCTCGAGGTTGCCCTCGGCAATCTGCCCGGTCTGCACCTCGATCATGTCGCCCTGCTTGGACACTTGATACCCGAGATAACCCGCCGTCAGGGCGAGAACCGCAATGATGAGGAGGTAGACCGAACGCTGTTCCATGTGTCGAAAGAACGGCGAATCCGGGCCGGTTCGCATCCGGAGCCGGGACAATCCCCACATCCCGCCGTGCGTTTCACCGACCCGGAAGGAGCGGATAGAAGGCGCTTTCCGTGTGCAGGATGCGGTGACCATACCGGTTGCGGAGCACCGCCACCACATCGAAGCGGACCTCGAGGCTGCGCTCCGGATGCCGGGCGAGAAAGGCCCGGGCTGCCCGAATCAACCGGTCCTGTTGCGCCCGGGACACCATCCGGTGCCAATCGGCCTGCACGGGCTCCGTCCGGGTCTTGATCTCGATGATGACGAGCCAGGGGCCATCCCGGGCAATGAGGTCCACCTCCAGCCTCCCGATCCGCCAATTCCGGGCGAGCACCTCCCAGCCCCGGCGGACGACATGTCCGAGGGCCACCTCCTCGCCCCATCGACCGAGGCCCTGTCGTTCCGTTTCCATGGGGCCAACATCGCCGCCTTCCCCCGCCCACCGTGCTACTTTTGCCCCCGCATGTGCCTCCGTCGTCCCGCAGTTCGTTCCCGTCGCCTCGTCCTGACCACAGCCTGGCTCCTGCTCGCCACGACCGCCCTGCTCGCCCAGCCCGGAAGCCGGGCCATGGAACGCGCCATCGGATACGTCGCCGCCCCCAAGGGCGACGCCAAATGGTATGTGCACTGGGGCTATCACCGGGCCGAATACGGCCGGACCGACCTGCGGCTCATCGCCCCCGGCGTCGACCTGACTTTCCACGGGCTCAAGGCGACCGACATGCCGGCCCCCTTCGACCCGGCCGTCCACCTGAATCCCTTGGCCTTCACCATTCCCCAGTTCAACGCCCGCGTCGGCCGGCGGATCCGCGGAGGCGACCTCCTCCCCGGGGCCACGTGGATCAGCCTGGGGTGGGACCACCTCAAATACAAGGTTCCCCATGCCGTCCACGAAGTGAGCGGCGTCATCGACAGCCTGAGCTTCGACCGCACCCCCTTCGATTGGGCCTGGCGGGACTTCAACTTCGAGCACTCCGACGGCATGAACTTCATCCGGGTCGCCGTCGAGCGCGACCTCGAATTCGGCCGCGTGGGCCGCACCCGCCAAACGTGGGACACGGCCAACCGCAAGTGGCGGTTCGGCCTGCAGGGCGCCGCCAGCCTCGGGCTGGTCCTCTGCGCCACGGATGTCCGTTGGCAGGGCATCCGGACGAAGCACTACTGGCACATCAGCGGGTGGGGCGCGAGTGCCAGCGCCGGAGCGTGGGTCCAATTCGGCCGGTTCCGGGCCTTGCTTCGGGCCCAAGGCGGATGGATCGACATCACCAACAGCCGCTTCCTCGCCTCGAGCGACCTGAGCGGAGAGACCCCGGTCGTGGAGGGCATCGAGGGTGCCCTGCTCGATGCCAGCGAAGCCCGACACGCCATGACCTTCCTCGAAAAAGGGGTCACCGTGGCCTACCTCTTTGGCCGCAAGGGCCGACCTGCCGCGGATGAACGCGTGCGCACCACCCCGGGGCGTTGAGTCCACGGCACGCGCGCACCGTATCTTCGCCTGCCACCCACGATTCCATGTCTGACCGTCCCCGCTCCCGCAGGCCACAGCGCACAGGCCGTTCGGAAAATCCGAACCGCCGCCGGCCCGATGACACCGGAGGCGAGAAGCGCGGCTTCGGCTCGCGCCGCAACCTTTCCGAGGCCGGAAACGACAGCGCCCACCCCTCTCGAGGTCCGCGAGGCAAAGGGCCTGGCCGCGGCAAGGGACCCATCAAGGGCAAAGGAGGTCCTCGCCGTCCGGGTGGCCCCTCCGCCCGTCCCAAGCGGCGGCCCGCCCTCAAGGATGCGGACGCCCCGCTCCGCCTCAACAAGTTCATCGCCAACTCCGGCGTCTGCGTGCGGCGTGAAGCCGACCTCCTCATCACCGCCGGAGCCGTCACGGTCAACGGCACGGTCGTGACCGAGCTCGGCACCAAAGTCCACCCGACCGATGAGGTCATCGTGGAAGGCCAGCGAATCAAGCCGGAGAAGAAACATTACGTCGTCCTCAACAAGCCCAAGAACTTCCTCGGCACCGCAGGCGACAAGCAAGGCCGGCGCACGGTCATGGACCTGGTCAAGAACGCCACCCGTGAAGTCCTGTACCCCGTCGACAAGATGGAGCGCATGGACACCGGGCTCCTCCTCTTCACGAATGACCCCGAAATGGCCGAGCGGATGCGGGCCTCAGGCACCAAGTTCCGCCAGCTCTACCACGTCACCCTGCGCCAGAAGATGAAGGCCGAACACCTCGCCGCCATGGTCGAGGGAGTGGAGACCGAGCGCGGGTTCATCAAGTGCTCCACAGCCGAGTTCATCGATGAGGCCAAGAAACCAAGGGAAATCGGGGTGGAAATGCATTCCAACCGGCCCAAGGCGCTGGCCATGCTGCTCGAGCATTTCGGCTACGCCGTGGAGCGCCTCGACCGGACCGTGCTCGGACCCCTGACCAAGAAGGACCTTCCCCGGGGCCATTGGCGCACGTTGGACCGGGAAGAATTGAACCTCCTCCGCATGAGCCTGTAATCGAGAGTGAGCCTGAACCTGCCCGCCGTGTCCGACAGCCTCGTCATCATCCCCACCTACAACGAGAAGGAGAACATCCCCCGGATGCTCGACACGGTGATGGCGTTGACCCCGAAGCGGGGAAGCGCCTTCCACGTGCTGGTGGTCGATGATGGTTCTCCCGACGGAACCGCCGACCTGGTGCGCGAGGCGCAGGCCCGCCACGAAGGGCGGATCCACCTGCTCGAGCGATCTGGCAAGCTCGGCCTCGGCACCGCCTACATCGCCGGCTTCAAGTGGGGCCTTGAGCAGGGCTACGCGTACCTCTTCGAGATGGACGCCGATTTCAGCCACAACCCCAACGACCTCGAGCGCCTGCGCGAAGCCTGTCTCGACGGCGCCGGAGTGGCCGTCGGCTCCCGCTACACGAAGGGCGGGGGCGTGTCCAATTGGCCCTGGCACCGGATCGCGATGAGCTATGGCGCTTCCCTTTACGTCAACGCGGTCCTCGGCCTCGGCGTCAAGGACCCCACCGCCGGATTCAAGTGCTATCGGGCGGAGACCTTGCGCACCATCCGGCTCGACCACATCCACTTCATCGGGTACGCCTTCCAGATCGAGATGAAGTACAATGCCCGCAAGCTGGGCTTCCCCATCGCCGAGGTGCCCATCACCTTCGTCGACCGCGAATTGGGCACCTCCAAGATGAGCCTCAACATCTTCCGCGAAGCCTTCCTCGGCGTGCTCCAGATGCGGCGGTTCGACATCCAACCCGCCACCCCCGACGCATGACCCATCTGTTTGCCGGCGCCACCCTCGTCCACGAAGGCCGCGTCGAAACGGCCGACCTGCTCATCTCCGGTGACCGCATCGTCGCCGTCGGACCCGACCTCCGACGCGGCGCCAACCCAGCTGTAGCGGACACGGCCAACCAAGCCACCCTGCACGATTGCGCCGGACTCCACCTCCTGCCGGGCATGATTGACGACCAGGTTCATTTCCGCGAACCCGGCCTCACCCACAAAGCGGAGATCGCCACCGAATCCCGCGCCGCCGTGGCCGGGGGCATCACCACCTTCATGGAGATGCCCAACACCGTCCCGCAAGCCCTGACCCAGGAACTGTTGCAGGACAAGTACGACCGGGCAGCCGAAGTCAGCCCGGCGAACTACAGCTTCTTCATGGGCGCCTCCAACGGCAACCTCGACGAAGTCCTGAAGACCGACCCCAAGCGGGTCTGCGGCGTCAAAGTGTTCATGGGCAGCTCCACCGGCGACATGCTCGTCGACGACGCGGCCGTCCTGGAAGGCATCTTCAAGGAATGCCCGATGCTCATCGCCACACATTGCGAGGACGAGGCCACCATCCGGGCCAACGCGGCGGCCGCCAAGACGCAGTTCGGCGACGCCGTGCCCATCGGCCAGCACCCCCTCATCCGCAGTGCCGAGGCCTGCTACCGCAGCTCCTCCCGTGCCGTCGAACTCGCCACCCGCACCGGAGCCCGGCTCCACGTCCTGCACATCTCCACGGCCCGGGAACTCGGCCTCTTCGACGGCAGCAAGCCGCTGTCCGAGAAGCGCGTCACGGCCGAAGCCTGCACCCACCACCTCTGGTTCACGGACGCCGACTACGCCGACCGCGGTACGCACATCAAATGGAACCCAGCCGTCAAGACCGCAGAGGATCGGGCCGCCATCCGGGCTGCCCTCAAGCCGGGCGGCGCCATCGACGTGCTCGCCACGGATCACGCCCCCCACACGGTGGAGGAGAAGTCCAACCACTATTGGAAAGCCCCATCCGGAGGTCCGCTCGTCCAGCACGCCCTCGTGGCCCTCTATGAAGGGGTGGCCCAGGGGTGGCTCGACCTGACCGACATTCCCCGCTTGACCGCCCACCGGGTGGCGGAGCTGTTCGACATTCCGGACCGCGGCTACCTGCGCCCGGGCTACGCAGCCGATTTCGTGCTGGTCGACCCCAACTCCCCCTGGACCGTCTCCGAGTCCGGCATCCTGAGCAAATGCGGATGGTCACCCTTCACCGGTGACCGCTTCTCCGCTCGGGTGGCGGGCACCTGGGTCAACGGCGTGCAGGTCTGGGACGGCGAGCGCGTCATCGAACCGGCCGACGGCATCAGCCATGCAGGCCGCCGACTTGAATTCGCTCGATGACCCCGCTTCGCCTGTCCATCCTGATGGCCCTGCTGATGGCGCTGAGCGGGTGCGACCCGCGGAGGAAACAGGACGTGCCTCCTCTGCCCGAGGGGTTCGTGGAGCGCGAACAGTTCATCGCCATCCACGCCCAGCTCCAACTGTTGGAGGCCGCCCACCGACAGCACATGTTGAAGGGCGACCGCGACAAGGCCCGCGCCCGCTATCGGGCGAGCGTCCTCAAGGAAGCCGGGGTCACCGACTCCGCCTTCTCGGCCACGTACGACTGGTGGTACAGCCAACCCGAGATCCTGCCGCCCATGCTCGAGGATCTGCAGGCCCACCTCGACTCCATGGCGAGGAACAGCCAATGGAACTGATCAGGTGAGGCCCCGCGCCGTGGCCTGACGGACCACCTCCCGAATGGAGGTGAAGCGGAAGTCGGGCAATGCCGTCCGCAACTTCGACGTGTCATAACGGTGCACGGACTGGGTGTTGCGGGCGAGGTCCCGGGTCAAGGCCGGCGGACGGCCCGTGACCGAAGCGGCCAGCCACGCCGCGCGCCAGGCGAAGCCGAGCATCCATCCAGCAAGGGGCCGGGTCGGCACGGAAGCGCCAAGGCCCTCAGCCGCCCACACCATGACATCCCGGTGCAGCACATCCTCCGCCGAGACCACGAACCGCTCGCCGAGGATGTCCTCAGACCCTTGGTCCACCGCCTCATCGAGCGCGGCCACGGCAGCCACCACATCGGCCACACCGACGTATCCATTGCCCCCGATGGGAAAGAACCGCCCTCCCTTGGCAGCCCGCCGGTAGATCATCCCCGAGCTTTCGGCGTACCGGGCATCGCCCAAGATGACCGTCGGGTTCACCGCAAAGGCGGCGAGCCCTTCGGCCACGCCCCGCCACACCTCCATCTCTCCGGCGTGCTTGCTGATTCCATAGGGTGAGGCCCCAGCGCCTTCGGCCCAGTCCGAGCGCTCCGAAACGGGAAGGCGGTTCCCCTCCGCATCCACCGAGGATCGGCCGAGGGCCGCCACTGAACTGATGTGGACCAACCGGCAGATGCCGGAGGCCAATGCGGCGTTGACCACATTGGCCGTGCCCACCGCATTGACCGCCTTCAGCCGAGCCTCATCTCCTGGGCGGAAACTCACGCGTCCAGCCGCATGGAAGACCCGGGCACAGCCCTCCATGGCGTCCTCGAGCGCACCGACATCGGAGAGATCGGCTTCCCGCCATTCGAGGCCGGACCAAACGGCAACAAACCCCTCACCCAGCCGCTCGCGGAGAAACGCCTCCACCCGACCCACGTCGCTGCCCGCTCGGCGCAGGGCCACGGTCGGCCACCCCCGTTCGAGGCGGTACACGAGGCGCTCCATGCCGACCAAGCCGGTTGCACCGGTCACCAGTTCTTTTGACGGGCCATGGCCCGGGGTGGGTTCGGTCATCGCCGCCGAAGGTAACTTTCCCCTTCCAGCGCCGCACAGTGGAAGCCACGCCGCACATCCAACGCATCCTCCAACGCCTTCCGGACAGCCCGGGGGTCTACCAACACTATGATGCAGAGGGCACCTTGCTCTACATCGGAAAGGCCAAAAGCCTCAAGAAGCGCGTGGCCAGCTACTTCGGCAAGAAGACCTACGAGAACGGCAAGACCCGGCTGCTCGTCCAGAAGATCGCCGACATCCGGTTCATCGTGGTGCCCACCGAGGTGGACGCCCTGCTTCTCGAGAACAGCCTCATCAAGGAGCACCAGCCGCGGTACAACATCGAGCTGAAGGACGACAAGACCTA
>WTID01000189.1:4614-6918 GCA_011522855.1 Flavobacteriales bacterium | reverse complement strand
GATACTACAGAGAGTAGTGAGAAGGCACCACTTGATCGGTAGGATATTCCCACATCAAATTGGTTTTGCCAGCTGAGCATTCCAGTAATATCTGTGGTAACGGGTAATCCCTTTACTTTTCTCATCATTATTGAGGGCTTTATAAAAAAGGCCCCACCTACGGGCAGATCTACTCCACCCCCTAGATAAGAATGCACTCTATCTTTGGCTGTTACCGCTAAGATGTCATTTTCTCTTTTAACATTAAAGAGTCTAGGGATAGAAAAAGAAGCCCAGAAAAGTTCTCCTTTTAAAAAGGCGCCTGCTCCTACATTGGGATTAAAGCGTGAGAGTTGCTGCTGAGCGGGATCAGATGCAGTATAAGTGGTTAAGGACCTAGGGTCTGCATTGTAAAAATTACCTCCTGCTTTAAGTCCTAAATAAAGCTGGGTAGATTCCATATCCAGTTTGTAGGAAAAATCCACATAAGCAAAGGTCTGCTGTTCTATAAAGACTTTATCTGAGACTACAGAGAGACCTAAACCTACATTGTTTTCTCTTTCTGAAGAATAAGAAAAGGCTAATGTAGAGGGAGCATCCTGCATAGAGGACCACTGACGTCTTGAGGTAAAGGCAAAGACATTCTTCCCTAAAGCCCCAGCATAGGCCGGATTGATTACATTCATATTATAGCGGTACAAGCTGTAGTAGCTCTCTTGTTGACTAAAAGTAAACAGTGGGATAAGAACGCTAAGAATAAATAAAAGTCTTTTCATCATCTTGTTAAATAAAGCCATCCTTCAAAATCTATCGTACCATTGCCATCAAGATCTATTCGGTAATAGTAACTACCCTCGGGTAGTGGTGTACCGTCTTTAGTTCCTGACCAATTATTTCTGTAATTCTGGGTATTAAATACCTCATAGCCACTTCGCGTAAAGATCCATACCTGATTATTCGGATAACGGTCAATCTCTTTTACCTGCCAAGTATCGTTGACACCATCACTGTTTGGTGAGAAGAAACTTACTATATCTATAGAATCTCTAAGGGCTGGGTTCTCAAAACCATTTGGAACACTATTGGAATCTAATGGGTTGGTTCCTGCTAGTTTTTCGTCCATATTAGCATACCCATCTCCATCTTGATCGTTGTAAGGATCATCATTCGCTGAATCAAGCTCATCTACTACACCGTCCTGATCCTGATCTAATAAGGAAGATTCTAGATAATTAGGGATACCATCATTATCGGTATCATCATCTCTAGGATCACCATTACCATTAATATCCTCATTAGTTGTAAGTATTCCATCCCCATCATCATCACTGTCTAAAGGATCGATAATACCATCCCCATCGGTATCTAATGGATTACCAGAGGCGTCTAATTCAAATACAGTAGCAACACCATCTCCATCATCATCAGTATCATGATAGTCTGGTATGCCGTCTCTATCAGTATCTTTTAAGCCCTCGTTTATTGTTAGAAGCCCATCATTATCATCATCAGTATCTAAATAGTCAGGCGTACCGTCATTATCAAAATCTTGTGCATCTGAGGGATTACCATCAAGATTTGTATCTGGTGTTTCATTTTCAGAAGCAATCCCGTCATTGTCATCATCTGGATCTAGATAATCAGGCGTACCATCCCCATCCGAGTCAATGGCATCTGCTGGATCAAAGTCCCCATCGGGATCTGGACCTTCAAATAGACTAAATATACCATCACCATCATCATCTGGATCTAGATAATCCGCAAAACCATCCCCATCGGTATCTAGTGCGCCATAATCCCCGATTATATTTTCAACGATTCCTTCAACTAGAGAGCCTTCAAACTCACTGTAAATATGATCACCATCATCATCAGGATCACGCGAGTTAATAATACCATCCCCATCGGTATCGGAGCTAATAAGAGCAGGGTCTACTTTATTTACTGGGGTAATTTCAGTGTCAAGGTCAAAGATTTTTTCATCACTTGGATTTACATCTATAAACTCTTCTGCCTCAGGTATGGGTACATTAGCATCCCCGGCAGTGGTATTAACATAAGCGATCTCTACCTCGTAGATACCATCTCCATTGGCATCATCTGGATTGTCTGGGTCTGGAGCATTAATAAATGAAAGATAGCCTTCACCTGTATTGTTTTTTCTATTAAAGTAGGGGTGTGAGAACTTTTGCTGACTAACCGCTGCAGGTTCTCCTCCTATAATAGTTACCTTATCAGCATCAGCTCCACCGACTACTTTTTTACGAATCTTCCATTTACCTACATTTCTTAATCTTTTTGGATCTGTAGGTCTAGAGGTAAGTT
>WTID01000189.1:0-4514 GCA_011522855.1 Flavobacteriales bacterium | reverse complement strand
ACAAATACATTTTCTGCCACATCGGAGATACCGTCATTATCATCATCTATATCAGGGATGTCTCCTAGCTCATCAGAGTCATTGTCTCCATAAACATCTATTGGATCAGGAATACCGTCATTGTCATTATCGGTTGAGAAGTTTGGATCCAGTGGGAAGGCATCCTCTCCATCAATTACTCCATCGCCATCGGTATCAGGATTATTAGGATCTGTACCTTTTAACTCTTCTATAAAGTCTGATAGTCCATCATTGTCACTATCCTTAGGGTTCTCATTTGGATTTTTGGGATCTGTTCCAGCAAGTAATTCATCAATATCACTATAGCCGTCCCCATCATCATCAAGGTCTTTATTGTCTCCTTTGCCATCTCCATCGGTGTCAAACTGCTCCTGAGGATCTTCTGGGAAGGCATCTTCACTATCTGGCACCCCGTCATTATCATCATCAGGATCAATCTGATCGGGTATACCATCCTGGTCGGTATCTTTAGTGAACTCTGGATCTAGTGGGAAGGCATCCTCAAGGTCATTTACCCCGTCGCCATCCGTATCTGGATTCTCTGGATCTGTACCCTGTGCTTTTTCTTCTATGTCAGAGACCCCATCTCCATCAAGGTCAGTTGGGAAGTCCTCCTTGTCTTTAGGATCTGTTCCTGCCTCGATCTCAATGGTATCAGGATAACCATCATTATCATCATCTTCATCCGCATTATTACCTATTCCATCAGAGTCTGTATCAAAACTCTCAGTAGGATCATAAGGGAAGACATCTGTTTTATCAGGCACCCCGTCATTATCATCATCTGGATCTAATAGATCAGGTATACCATCACCGTCTTGATCACTGTTGTGCTCAGGATCTAGTGGGAAGGCGTCGACCTTATCATTTACTCCATCTCCGTCAGTATCATAATTAGTAGGATCTGTACCTAGGATGATCTCTTCTGCATCAGAGAGTCCGTCTTTATCGGCATCTTCAGGTACACTCGCTGGATTTAATGGATCACTATCTTCTCTTATTTCAATCACATCAGGATAACCGTCATTATCATCATCTGGATCGCTATTGTCTCCAATACCGTCTTTATCATTATCTGAAGATTCATTAGGATCATCAGGGAAGCGGTCACTAGTGTTATTTACCCCGTCGCCATCTCTGTCGTTATCTGAGTTATCTCCTATACCATCATTATCTAAATCACGACTCTCATTTGGATCTAATGGGAAGCGGTCTTTCTTATCGGGCACCCCATCATTATCATCATCTGGATCTATAGCGTTAGGAATACCATCTCCATCAAAGTCGTTAGGATCTCTGCTATTATCACCTCCTAGAGGATTAGGGTCTCTACCATCAATTAAACCATCGCCATCACTGTCAGGATCCTCTGGATCACTGCCTATAATCTTTTCTTGGGCGTCGGATAAAAAGTCCTCATCCTGATCATCAGGTATACTCGATGGATCTCTAGGGTCTGATCCACCTAGATTCTCTGTTATATCGCTATAGCCATCATTATCATCATCACTATCGGCATTATCACCTATACCATCCCCATCAGTATCTCTACTCTCATTGGGATCTAGTGGGTAAAGATCATTACTGTCATTTACTCCATCCCCGTCATCATCCGGATCTAAAGTGTCATCTATACCATCCCCATCGGTATCTACACCCTTATTAGGATCAGTTGGGAAGTCATCCTGTCCATCTAAAATACCATCCCCATCAGTATCTGGATTAGTTGGATCTGTATTGTAATCCTCCTCTAGAGCATCAGGTAAGAAGTCATTGTCCCCATCCTCAGGGATGTCATTAGGATCCTTAATATCAGTACCTAGATCGGTCTCTATCTGATCGCTATACCCATCATTATCATCATCTGGATCTAACGCATCTATTATACCATCCCCATCAGTATCGATTGTTGCATCTCCCTCTAATGGATCAGGGTCGTATTTATCTCCTATACCGTCTCCATCGGTATCTGCATTATAAGGATCTGTACCGAGCTCTTCTTCTTGGTTGTTCGTTAATCCATCCCCATCAGGATCACGAGGATAGTCCAGCGGATCTTTTGGATCTGTACCGTCTTGGTTTTCTGTTACATCATCATAACCATCGTTATCATCATCTGGATCACTATTATCTCCAATACCGTCCTGATCATAGTCTAGGGTCTCATTAGGATCCCTTGGGAAGGCGTCGTTATTATCTCTTACTCCATCATTATCATCATCAGGGTCTGTAGCATCAGGGATACCATCACCATCGGTGTCTAGTCCTACATTAGGATTAAGAGGCTCTAAATCATCTTTATCGTTTACTCCATCACCATCGGTGTCAGGATTATTAGGATCTGTACCTAGCTGATCTTCTTCAACATCAGTGAGTCCGTCATTGTCTTTATCTGAAGGAACGCTATCAGGATCCAGTGGATCTGTTCCTGCGCCTTGTTCCTGCTCATCACTATAGCCATCATTGTCATCATCTGGATCAATACCATCATTTAGACCATCACCATCGCTGTCAGGCTGATTATTAGGATCTAGCGGGAAGGGATCAATAGGATCATCTAAGCCATCATTGTCATCATCGGGATCTTCTTTATTAGGAATACCATCCCCGTCAGTGTCATACTGATAGTCAGGATCAAGAGGATAATCATCCTCTCCATCAATTACTCCATCTCCATCAGTGTCAGGATTATCAGGATCTGTACCTATAGACTCTTCAGAAAGATCAGGAAGCTTGTCATTGTCCTTATCATCAGGCATGCTAGTAGGATCTTTAGGATCTGTACCTACACTATCCTCTAAAACATCTGTAAAGCCGTCTCCATCATCATCTGTATCGGCATTGTCTCCTGTACCGTCACCGTCAGTATCTACACTCTCATTAGCATCTAGTGGGAAGACGTCATTGTTATCATTTACCCCATCATTATCATCATCAGGGTCAATTACATCAGCCAGACCGTCTCCATCAGTATCTCCTGGTCTTGCATTAGCCACAAGTGGATCGGTTCCATTAGCAATTTCTTCTACATCAGTTTGATCATCACCATCATCATCCTCATCGGCATTATTACCTATACCGTCTCCATCGGTATCTAGATACTCATTAGGATCATTAGGGAAGTCATCCTGATAATCATAATAACCATCACTGTCTGCATCTACCTCATCATCGACTATGGTAAGGGTAGCATCTGAAGTGTCTTCAGCTGAGAGTCCGCTGTAGTTAGGATCATTTGATACAGGTTTTCCTGTTACTATATTTACTGTTACATCCCCACCTTCAGAGCTATCATTATCAGTGGCAACTGTAACAGTCTGTGGTACATTCCAGTTCTCAGGGGTAAAGACCAGTTGGGTTATAGGAAGTCTTCCTCTTGAGTTATTAGAACTTATCGGTATAGTTACAGGGGCTGTAGGAGGGGAAGTAAGCACCGCTGTAAAACTTCCAGACTCTCCCTCTGTAGGACTATTTTCTACGGCTGTAAACTCAATACCATAAGGCACCTCTAGTACTTTTACTGTCATAGGTCTAGTAGTAGTATAGCCTACTATATCTGTGATGGTAACCTCTATCTCATAGGTGCCGTCTGCATCTGCATCAGTAGGGGTATCAAACTCTGGAGCTGGACTGATGCTAATGGCTCCTGTTTGTGGATTGATCGTTACACTACCTGCATCTGCTCCCCCTGTGATACTATAGACTACTGTCTCATCAGCCGAAGCAGAGTCTCCTGTGGTAGTACCCTCAGTGATAGTAAGTGAAGCAGTGCCTGTAAAGGAAGGCGCCGTACCATCTAAACTAAAGCTGCCAGTAAGTACACTCTGATTAGTAGAGACCTTATTAGGGGTAGTTACCTTAGTAGAACTAATGGTATCTGAAGCCTCGAGAGTAAAGTTAAGACTGCCGTCAGTGTAAGTGTTAGAAGCTGTAAGGGTAAAGCTTGTTGTGTAGGTATAAGGGTTGTTACTGGTCTCATTAAAGGTTAGGTTGGGATGAGGCGAGAGTCCTGTGATAGTAAGTGAGATAGTCGATGTATCTAACGCCCAGGCCGTATCTGACAATACAGTTACTGTGATTACATCGCCTTCTCTTGCAGCATTAGTACTAGTATTGTTGTCAGAACTAATTGTAAGGGTTAGACCAGGATCTGTAGCTTTTACCTCGATACTGGATGTGAGCGAAACGTTATTGGTTGATAGAGCCGTATCTGCATCGTTGTTATATAAATCTTTTATGCTACCGCCATTAAGCTCTAATGCCCCTGTAGAAGCGATATTTATGCCTCCAGAGATATCTCCGTCTTGAACAGTATAGACAAAAGTAGCTGAAGCTGTACCTGAGCCAGAGATGTAGGTAGCGTAAACAGTATTGCCGTTAGCATCAGTAATGTTGGTAAGTGGCAGGCGGGGAGTACCCGTAATAGTGGTAGCCTCATCAAAGCTTACCGTAAAGGTGACTGTATCGGAGTTTGCAGGATTATCATCATCATC
>WTID01000225.1:2928-6918 GCA_011522855.1 Flavobacteriales bacterium | reverse complement strand
GGCATCCACCTCGTCTTCGATGCCGAGGTCCTGCAAGGCGGCGATGCCCTGCTCATCCCCAAGACCGACGATGGCCGCGTCCTGTTTGCCGTCCCGTGGCTGGGCAAAGTGTTGGTCGGCACCACGGACACCGCCGTGGACCGCGTGGACGCGGAACCGCTGGCCTTGGAATCGGAAATCGACTTCGTGCTCGACCACGCCAACCGCTTCCTCGGTTTGGCCCTGAAACGCGAGGACATCCGCAGCGTCTTCGCTGGACTCCGGCCGCTGATCCAGGGGCGCCGGGACAACACCGCCAAGCTGTCCCGCAGCCATGAGGTCGAGGCCTCGCCCAGTGGATTGGTCAATGTGCGCGGCGGCAAGTGGACCACCTACCGGAAGATGGCCGAGGACACCCTGCACTTCATCGCCAAGCACAGCCCACTTGACTTCGTGCCGGCGGATACGTCCTCCCTGCTCCTCGAGATGCCGCGTGGCGAACGTGGCCTTCACCCCGGTGATCCCGAAGCACTCGCATCCGCGGTCCACCACGCGGCCACCGAGGACATGTGCATGACCGTGGAGGATTTCCTGGCGCGGCGTTACCGCTCGCTGTTCCTCGACGCCCGGGCGGCCATGGCGGCCGCACCCGATGTCGCGCGGCACCTGGCTGCAACCCACCAGCACGGAGAAGACTGGATTTCCGAACAGATCGCCACGTTCAACCGCCTGGCCACCCGTTACCTTCCCGCCAACACCCCCTGACCATGGAACCGTACATCGCTGAATTCGTCGGAACCGCCCTCCTGCTTCTCCTAGGCAGCGGCGTGGTGGCCAATGTGCTCCTCGACCAGAGCAAGGGCAAGGATGCCGGTTGGCTCGTCATCTGCTGGGCGTGGGGCATCGCCGTTTTCCTTGGCGTCTACACCGCCACAGCGTTGGGCGGAAGCGGTCACCTCAATCCGGCTGTGACCCTCGGCCTCGCCGCCTTCAGCGGATTCGACACCGCCCTGGTTCCCGGATACCTGGCCGCCCAATTCCTCGGCGCCTTCACAGGCTCCAGCCTCGCTTGGCTCGCCTACAAGCCCCACTTCGATCTGTCTGAGGATGCGGACCTCAAGCTTGCCGTCTTCTCCACGGCCCCGGCCATCCGCAACCCCATGTGGAACCTGGTCACGGAGGCCATCGGCACCTTCGTTCTCGTGTTTGGCGCCTTGAGCATCACCGCTCCAACCGACAGCCTCGGCTCACTCGATGCCCTGCCGGTGGCCCTGCTCGTGCTTGGCATCGGCTTGGCCCTTGGCGGTCCCACCGGCTACGCCATCAACCCTGCCCGGGACCTCGGGCCCCGCATCGCCCATGCCTTCCTGCCCATTCCCGGCAAGCGCGATGGCGACTGGGGCTATGCTTGGGTTCCCGTGGTCGGGCCCATCCTCGGTGGCCTGCTCGGCGCCGCCCTTCACGGGGCGCTCGTCTGACCCTGTCCAAAGTGGACCACGCGGACGTCCCCTGGGTCAGCCAACTGACCTGACGGATCCAAAAACCGCACTGTTCGCGGTCGACCGGGCACGAGGAAGAACCCATTGTCCTCGAATCGCCCCTCGGATGCACTGCGCAACCACACCCCGGCCGCAGGCACGTCCGTACTGAGCCGCACGCCCTGCTCCACCGTGTCGACCTGCAGCCTGGCCGCCCCCCATTCGAGATCGCCCACCGACCGAAACGTGTGGTGTCCGGCGTCATGGACCGTGGCGGCACGGTCCCGGCCGGTCCATTGCCAAGACAGGATGTGACGGTCCGGCACCACCTGCGCGTCCGTGGCCGACCAGGAGGCCGTCGTGTGGGCCTCGACGGTCACGCCGAACCGTCCGGCGGTCGCTGTGTCGCCGGCCAAGTCGATCAGCGACCATTCCACCACACCTTCCGTGGTCTGCGGGCTGTGGTTGGCGATCACGAAGGCGACCCGGTCGCCCTGTGTCCGATCGGGCAACACGCGAACCGGCTGGTTGGCGTGCCGCACGGCGTGGTGGGCCAACTTCCACCGGCCGGCGTGGTCCACCGTCGACCAGGACACCGTCGGCCACACGTCGTCCAGCTGCCAATACAGGGAACCGGAAGTCCGTCCCTGCGAGCAGCGGTGTCGCTCCACGGCCTGCCGCAGCCCCTCGGCCTGCGTCAACTGGGTCAAGTAGACCCACGTGTCCAACCGGTCCATGCCCTCCAACTCCGCCAAAGAAGGATCCGCGAAATAGTCGCCGGCGTAGAACTGCATCATGTCCCACCCGTCGAAGCCGGGCTCCAGCCACTCCATCTTGCTGCGCTGCCGGAATTGCAGGACCGTGTCCTCGTACGACTGCACCCCCACCGCTTCCAGGGTCCGACGGTCGGGCAGGCTCTGCAATCCGAATTCGCTGGCGAAACGTCCGGCTTCCTCCGTGTAGAATTCAAACCCGGCCTTGCCGAACCAGACGCCCCAATCGTGCTGGTCTCCCGATTCTCGGGGGTACTCAGGATCTTGATGGTGAGGAGAAGAAGGCTGGTACTCGCCCCCCCCAAGCTCATCCACCAGCTGTGGCAATTCCCGTTCAAAGAGCTGGCGGTACGCGTCTTCCACCGCGATGGAGTCCGCTCCATGCAGGTCATACAGGTCCTGCCATCCCCACTCGCGCCACGCCTTCTCGGTCTCGTTGTTGCCCGCCCAGATGGCCAACGACGTCCGGTTTCGCAACCGGATCACCTGTTCCCGGGCTTCCGCCAGGAAATTCATTCGCCAGGCGGCATCGGTCGGCACCATGGCGCACGCATTCATGAAGTCCTGCCAGACCAGAATGCCGTGTTGGTCACAGAGGTCGTACAGCACCTCCTCGCCATAGTGCGCCCCGCCCCAGATGCGGATCATGTTCATGTGGGCCGCCACCGCATCGTCGATGACGCGACTCCACCGCCCTTCGGCTCGAACCGGAAAGAAATCGGGCGGAATCACATTGGCCCCGCGGACCTGCACCGGGACCCCGTTGACCACGCATTGCATGGCCTGACCGAAGCCGTCCAACCCCCGGTTCCATTCCACGGTCCGAATCCCGAACCGCACCGAATCAAAGCGCCCCTCCCCGTCTTCCAAAGCCAAGTCATAGAGCGGCTGTTCCCCCATGCCATTGGGCCACCACAGGGCAGGCTCGGGAACCGTCAAGCGATACCGTCGCCCATCGATTCGGTTCCACCCGCAGGGCACATTGACCCCATCGCGCTCCAACGTGGGAGCAACACCCTCCATCGCCTCCTTAAAGAAGACCTCGTATTCAGCCTGTTCCGGAGCAATGGACACCGGAATGAGGCGGAACGGGGGCAGCTCTTGGTCGATTCGAACCCACCTCACGGGCTTCCAGATGCCGCTGGTCACGAGCCGGGGTCCCCAGTCCCATCCAAAGTGGTATTGGGCCTTGCGGCTGAAGACGCTGTTCTGCTCTCCGACTGGACGCGCCTCATTGCTCACGGGAATCGACAACAGCGACGCCTCCAGCAGCGACTGCCCCACCCCCACCGGGCTCCGGAACACCACCTCCAACGTGTCTTGGCCTGTCAACCCCAACTCCTCCGTAGGGAGACGCCAAGCGCGATGCATGTTGTTCGTGTTGAGCACAGTACGACCATTCACCTGCAGCTCTGCATGCGTGTCGAGCCCGCTGAATTCCAGGGCCCACTCGCCTTCTGCCGGAGGCAAGGGCAAGGGCCGGCGATAGCGCCAATCCCGATCCTCGATCCACTCGACCTGACCCTCATTCACACCGTGGAACGGATCGGGAATCAGGCCATGGCCAAGCAGATCGGTGTGCACGCATCCCGGCACCTCCGCCGTTCGCCATACCCCCGCGGAATCTTGAAAGGTCCAGTCTCCAACGAGCTCGATTTCGCCTGAGTCCAGGCCGGTGGAGCAGCCTGACACCACCAACAGGATGGCGGCCATCCAGACCATCGGACTTCCCGAATTCGACAGCATGCCGGCAATGTAGC
>WTID01000225.1:0-2828 GCA_011522855.1 Flavobacteriales bacterium | reverse complement strand
CCCTCGCAAATTCAACAGGCCTCTGGACTCAGCTCCAGGGGCCTTTTTGTTCAACTCAGACAATACGGAACAGGTCAAACCCCGCAGCACCTGTACCTTTCCTTCATGACCAAAGTGCTCTCGCTGGCGTGTTGCCTGCTCACGGGACTGTTCGCAAGCGCCCAATGGCGGGGCGGCGACCTGTCCTTCCTGCCGAGCATCGAGGCCGTGGACTACGTCTACAAGGACGCCACAGGCTCTGCCATCGAGGATGTCCCCCAATGGATGGCAGACCAGGGAATGAACCTCGCCCGATACCGTTTGTGGAACGATCCGGAGAGGCTGTACCATGCCTTGCCCGGTGTGGTCCAGGAAGCCAAGCGGATGCAGGAGGCCGGCATGGACATCCTCATCGACTTCCACTTCAGCGACTCCTGGGCCGACCCCGGCCAGCAGGTCGCCCCGAGGATGTGGCGATACCTGTCCTTTGACGAGGCCCAGGATGCCATGGCCTGCTGGATTGTGTGTGTGATGGAAACCTTCGCCCAGGAGGGGGTGGACATTGCCATGGTCCAATTGGGCAATGAAACCGACCCGGGCATGATGCACCCTCACGGCACATTGGACGATGGCTTCGGCAATCTGGCCTCCCTGCTCCAAGCGGGACATGAGGCCGTCACCCTGTCCAGTCCAGGAACCCTCGTGGCCGTCCATGTGTCCAGCATCGACCTCGCTCCCTGGTATTTCACCCAACTTCAAGCGGAGGGCTACACGCCTGACGTCATTGCCATCAGCAATTACAGCCTCTGGCACGAAACCGACCTGGATGTCCTGAGCTCCGCCATGGCCTCCTTGTCGACCACCTTCAACCGTCCCACCTTCCTCGCCGAGACAGCCTACGCCTGGACGATCGACTGGTACGATTGGACCCACAATCTCTGGTGGACCGGCGCAGAAAGCGACGGATACGACTTCACCCCCCAGGGACAGCTCGATTACCTGACCGATCTCGATGTCCTCCTGACGGGCCTCGGCCCCGCACAGTGTTTGGGCTGGTGTTACTGGGCACCAGACTGGGTCTCGGCCATGGGGCCGGAAGCCCTCGATGGCAGCCCGTGGGAGAATGCAGCCCTGTGGGACTTTGATGGCATCGCCCTGCCCGCCTGGTCCGCCTTCTCGGACTGATCCCGGAAGCTGGAATCACCCTTCGGTCGGCTCGGCAGCCTCGGGGGCCTCAGGGCCCTCGGGAGCGGGAGCCTCGCTCAGGGACGGGAGGTCGAGGACATCGGCGCTGTCGCTGGAATCGAGGGTGCCGACCTCGCGGAGCTTGCGCGCCATGACGTTGGTCCGGGTGCTGCGGAGCTTCTCCAGCTCGTTCTTGGCTTTGCCGAGTCGGTCGTCCACCTTTTCCAGCTGCTCACTGAACTTCCCGAACTCCGTCTTGACCGCCTCCAGGATGCGCCACACCTCGCTGCTCTGCTTGCTGACAGCCAGCGTCCGGAAGCCCATCTGCAGGCTGTTGAGCAGGGCGGACATCGTCGTCGGGCCCGTGATGGTGATGTGGTACTTGCGCTGCAGCGTCTCGAACACGCCCGGGTGCCGGAGCACCTCCGCGTACAGGCTCTCCACCGGGAGGAACATGATGCCGAATTCGGTCGTGTAGGGCACCTCGAGGTACTTCTCACTGATGTCCTTGGCGAAGGACTCGATGGTCCGGGCCAAGGCCTTTTCGGCCGCCTGAATCGCCGCCAGATCCCCGGCCTCCCGGGCATCGAGCAGATCCTCGTAGCCCTTGAGCGGGAACTTGCTGTCGATGGGCAACCAGATGGACTCGTTGTCCGACGCCCCCGGCATGCGCACCGCGAACTCGACGCGCTCTGTGCTGCCCGGGCGGGTGGCGATGTTTTCCTCGTACTGCTCGCGCGGCAGCATCTGCTCGAGGATGTTGGCGAGCTGGTACTCGCCGAGGATGCCCTTCGTCTTGACGTTGGTCAGGACTTTTTTGAGGTCCCCCACTCCGCTGGCCAGCGTCTGCATCTCGCCGAGCCCCTTGTGGACCTGCTCGAGGCGGTCACTGACTTGCTTGAAGGACTCGCCGAGCCGCTTCTCCAGGGTCGTCTGCAGCTTCTCGTCCACGGTCTTGCGCATCTCATCGAGGCGCTTGCCGTTGTCCTCGCGCATCTCCTTCAGCTGCTTGTCGACGGTGCTCCGCACATCCTTGACCGACTCCAGGCTCTTCTGGCCCTGGGCGTCCAGCTGCTTGATGAGGTCGGCAAACCGGTTGCGCAACGCTTCGGATTGGGCCTTGCCCTGGTCCTCCATCTGCTTCCGGAACTCCGCCATGAGCTCGGCCAGTTCCTTGCGCTGGGCCTGGGACGATTCGCCCATTTCCTTCCGGTTCGTGGCGAACTCCTCGCGGAGCAACGACTCGAGCCGCTCCACCTTCCGGCCGAGGTCCTCCACCGCGCCGGAATCCGTCCCCGCCGGGCCCGACTTGCGCAGGGCGAGCAGGCAGGCGATGGCGGAGAAGAGGGCAGCGAGTCCGGCGAGAAGGGTCAACATGGGCGGGAGCGTTGGAAGGGGAATGGGCAGGTCAAGGTAGGCGTTCCCTTGGCTGAAGAGAACCCCTGATCCGCATCAATTCTGAACAGGCGGCCTCTCCCCGCCGTCCCTCAATGGGTGTGGACGAAATGCGTCCGGTCGAAGCGCAGACGCGGACCGTACACCCCGCCTTCGGCCCGCTTGCCCGCGGAGATCACCATCGTCACGACCGCCTCCTTGGGCAGGCCGAGGATGCGCTTGACGCGGGCACTGTCCAGCCCCTCCATCGGGCAGGTGTCAAATCCGTG
>WTID01000301.1:4154-6926 GCA_011522855.1 Flavobacteriales bacterium | reverse complement strand
GAGGAGCCCAAGGCTGACGAAGGCGACGCCAACGCAAACGAAGAGGAGAAGGCTTGATCCACTCCAAAACAGATACAGGGAAAAGGGAGGCCACAGTGCCTCCCTTTTTCGTCCTCGACTATTTTCGCGCACGACCATGGGCCCTGAGCACCTTCTGATCAACCCGCTTCAGTTCCGGCTGACCCTTGACCGATTGGCACACCAGCTGGTGGAGGTGCACGGTGAATTCGCCGATTCGGCCCTCATCGGCATCCAGCCCCGCGGCATCCATGTGGCCCAGCGGCTTCGGGATCGGATCACGGACATTCTCGGTGGTCAGCGTCCTCGGTGCGGAGACCTCGACATCACGTTTTTCCGCGATGACTTTCGCCGTCATGATCAACCGCTGCGTGCTGCGGCGACCAACCTTGAATTCTCGGTCGAAGGCCTGAACATCGTCCTCGTGGACGACGTGCTGTTCACAGGCCGGACCATCCGGGCTGCGATGGACGCCCTGTTGGCCCACGGCCGCCCGGCGACCATGGAACTCGCCGTGCTCGTGGACCGTCGATTCCGGCGGGAACTGCCCATTGAACCTCAATACGTCGGACGCAAGGTGGACAGCTTGGACAGCCAGCGCGTCAAGGTCATCTGGGCCGAGGAAGATGGAAAGGGGGAAGACCGGGTTCAACTCATCAATCCATCGGACACCCATGGCTGAATTCTCCTCGCGCCACCTGCTCGGCATCCGCGGACTGACCCGGTCCGACATCGACGCCGTTTTCGAGACCGCCCGGGAATTCAAGGATGTCATCAACCGCCCCATCAAGAAGGTGCCGAGCCTGCGGGACCTGACAGTGGCCAATCTGTTCTTTGAGAACAGCACCCGGACCCGTCTCAGTTTCGAATTGGCGGAAAAGCGGCTTTCGGCGGATGTCGTGAATTTCTCGGCGGCCTCGTCCAGTGTCAAGAAAGGGGAGACCCTCGCCGACACGGTCAACAACATCCTTGCGATGAAGGTGGACATGGTGGTGATGCGCCATCCCCACCCGGGAGCGCCGCATTACCTCGCTGAGAAGATCGGCGTGCCCATCATCAATGCCGGGGACGGCACCCACGAGCATCCGACGCAGGCCCTGCTCGACAGCTTCACGCTGACCGAAAGGCTGGGGTCGTTGGAAGGGAAGAAGGTCTGCATCTTCGGGGACATCCGACACAGCCGGGTGGCCCTGTCCAATGTGCTGTGCCTCCAGCTTCTGGGTGCCGAGGTCATGGTGTGCGGCCCGGCCACCCTCATTCCCAAGCATTTCGGCAGTCTGGGGGTTCAGGTGGGTCACGATGTGGACGCGGCCCTCGCCTGGTGCGATGTGGCCAACGTGCTCCGCATCCAGCTCGAACGGCAGGGGACGGAAGTCCCGTATTTCCCGAGCCTCGAGGAGTACCATGCCCGCTTCGGCATCACCCGGGAGCGGTTGGATCGGCTCGAGCATCGGCCCGTCATCCTGCATCCCGGTCCGATGAACCGGGGCGTGGAAATCGCCAGCGATGTGGCGGATGGGGAAGACGCTGTCATTCTCGACCAGGTCGAGAATGGAGTGGCCGTCCGGATGGCGGTGCTCTACCTGCTGGCCGGACGATTGGGCGGCTCGGAGGATTGACCTATTTTCGGACGATACAGATTCGCGACATGAAATTTGAAGTCGACAAGCGGGAGAAGGTGGTCGTCGTGACCGCCAAAGTGGAGAAGTTGGACGCCCTGTGTGCGCCCGAGCTGAAAGGCGAATTGGTCCTCGCCAACAAGGAGGGCCACCGCAACATGGTGCTCGACCTGAGCGAGACGCGCTACATCGATTCCAGCGGCCTGAGTGCCGTGCTGATCGGACACCGCGGATGCCGGGACACCGGAGGCAGCTTCGTGCTGTGCGGACTTCAGCCGGCAGTCGCCAAGCTCGTGACCATCAGCCAGCTGGACAACGTCCTCAAGATTGTTCCTACGGCCCAGGAGGCCATCGATTTCGTCTACATGGAGGAAGTCGAGCGGGACCTCTGACCTCCAACCCTCAACCATGAACCTGTTCCGTTTTGCCGCATCCTGTGTGATGCTTGTCCTCGCCTGTTCCGTGCAGGCCCAATGCGATCCCCAATCCGTCGATTTCGGCGAGGAAACCTGGGGCTTGAGTCCCGATGCCGAGACGACGTTTTTCGACACGGCCTACGTTGGCCTCGATTACGTGGACGAGGTGCATCTCCTCGTTCCGTCGTTCGCCATCGATGTCGTGCCCGACACCCCGCTGAATGCACCGATTGATTCGGTGGTCATCGAAGCCGTGCTCCTCGTGGACACTGTGTCGGGCGACACCCTCACCTTCGAGGATGCCGGCTTGGAATACGTCTGCAACAACAATGGCGACTGTGCCGACCCCTGCACCTTCCTTGGAGGAGGTCAATACTGCGCCAACTTCAGTGGTGTTCCCACCGTCGTGGGCAGTTACATCCTCAGCATGGAGGTCAATGTCTGGGCCACCGTGTTTGGATTCCCCCTCGCCACCGAGTTCAGCTTTGACGGATTCCCGTTTCCTATCCTGGACCAGTCGAGCGGCATCGCTCTGGCTGATCGTCAGGCTTGGACGGTCTTCCCGACGCCGGCTGCGGCGGAGGTGACCTTGTCCGGTGCCCAAGGAGCGACGGTTGCGTTGCTTGGCGCCGATGGCCGGATCATTCGGGAGTGGATGGAGGACTCCAACCGGTCCCTGATTTCCGTGGAGGAGTTGAACGACGGGGTCTACTTCCTGC
>WTID01000301.1:0-4054 GCA_011522855.1 Flavobacteriales bacterium | reverse complement strand
CGGTCCCTGATTTCCGTGGAGGAGTTGAACGACGGGGTCTACTTCCTGCGCATCCGGCGCGAAGGAGAGGCCCAGGTGCGCCGCCTCCTCGTCCAGCGCTGAGGCGCTTGCGCTTCGAAGTCCACATCTTGGGCTGCGGGGCTGCTTTGCCCTTGCCGGGCCGGAATCCGACCGCCCAAGTCGTCAATGTCCATGAGAAGCAGTTCCTGCTGGATTGTGGGGAGGGCACGCAGATTGCTTTGAGGAAGGAGCGCATCCGGATGATGCGCATCGACCACATCTGCATTTCCCATCTGCATGGGGACCACTACCTCGGTTTGCCGGGGCTGGTGTCCACGTTCAACCTGTTGGGCCGGACCCGACCACTCCACGTCTACGGTCCAGATCGGTTGAAGGAGGTCCTTGACCTTCATCAGGAGGTGGGAGAGGGGCGGCTGGATTTTCCGCTGCATTTCCACCCGACGTCTCCGGAGAAGCCTCAGGTCCTCTTCGAGGATGGGTCCGTACAGTTGGAAAGCTTTCCCGTCAAACATCGGATTCCGACCACGGGGTTCCTGCTTCGGGAGAAGGAGCGTGAACCCGGTGTCAAACGGGATTGGGTCAGACGGCATGGCCTCGTTCCATCCGAAATTCTCGCCTTGAAGCGCAAGGAGGATGTGGTGCGGGGGGACGGAACCCGCATCGCGTTTGCCGAGGCCTGTCATCCCGTTCCCGCGGCGCGGAGTTATGCCTTCGCGGCTGACACGCGGTACTGGGAGCCGCTCGCGGAACTGATTCGGGGTGTGGACTTGCTCTACCATGAAGCGACGTTCGATCATGTGATGAAGGCCCGGGCGGAGAAGACCTTTCATAGCACAGCCCGCCAGGCGGCGAGGATCGCTGAACGGGCGGGAGTCGGACGCCTTGTGCTCGGCCACGTGTCGGCCCGGTATGATCGTTTCGATTCGCTGCTCGAGGAGGCGCGTGCCGTGTTTCCAGAGACCGTGATGGCGGAGGACGGAATGATGCTGGAGGTCGTTTCATGTGAAGAAATTGGCGAACGGGGGGCCTGAGGATCGTCTCGTCTCCGGGTTTGCACCCTAGCTTTGTTATCTGGAATCAGTCTCAATAAGACATGCCCCGCATCCTCATCGCTGACAGCAACCAGCTTGTGGCCTGTGGCCTTCATGCGACCCTGCGCTCGCACGGGTTCAAGGAGGTGGTGGGCCAGGCCCGGACGGAAGCGGAGATGTTTGAGTTGATCGAGGGTTTTGCACCCGATCTCGTCATCCTCGATTTCGTGACGGGCGGATTTTCGGTGGAGACCATCGTCCGGCTCAAGGCTCAAGGCCGAATCCGCGTTCTGGCGCTCACGGATGCCCAGCGCGGAACGACCCTGGTCCATGCCTTGCGTGCCGGGGTGGACGGGTATGTCAAAAAGGACTGTGACCTGCAGGAAATCGTGGAGGCCGTCCGAGAAACCCACTGCGGTCGGAAGTTCTTCTGCTCGCAGATTCTCGACACCATCAAGCGGGAGGGCATTGACCTTGAGTCCTTGGACGTGGTGGATCCGGATTGCGCCGGCGTGAGCTTGAGCAAGCGGGAATTGGAAGTGATCCGACTGATCGCGGAAGGGTTCACCAACCCGCAGATTTCCGAGAAGCTCTTTGTGAGTCCGCACACCATCACCACCCACCGCAGGAACATCCTGCAGAAGCTCGGTGCCAACAACACGGCTTCGGTTGTGATGTACGCCGTTCAGGCCGGTTTGGTGAGCCCCAACAAGTTTCTCTTCGCACCCGAGGTCTGATTGCCAGAGGGTTGGGGCGGATTGGTTCCCCCTATTTTTGCAGAGCGATTGAACGTGACCTTAATGATAGGCCCATGATGACGACGACCCTCTTTGACATCCATCCGACCCACCAGTCCCGTCTCGGGCAGGTCGACCTTCAGGACCTTCCTTTCGGCAGTGTCTTCTCGGATCACATGTTTGTGATGGATTTCAAGGATGGGCAGTGGCAGACCGGCGCCATCCAACCCTATGCGGACATGGCCATGAGTCCGGCGGCGATGGTTCTGCACTATGGACAGGCCATCTTCGAAGGCATGAAGGCCTTCCGCCAGCCAGATGGGGGTGTGGCGTTGTTCCGGCCCGATGCCAACATTGCGCGATTCAACGTGAGTGCGGACCGGATGTGCATGCCGGCCGTGGATCCCGAGCTGTTTCATGAGGTGCTCGTCGAGCTGGTCAAGTTGGATTCGGGCTGGGTGCCCGATGGAGCGGGCTCGTCTCTCTATATCCGGCCCTTCATGTTTGCTTCGGAAGTGCACGTCGGGGTTCGCCCAAGTGCCGAATACCGCTTCATCATCTTTACCTGTCCCGTCGGGCCCTACTACAAGGGCAGTGTCCGGGTCAAGGTGGAAACGGAATACACCCGGGCGGCACCGGGCGGCACCGGATATGCCAAGGCGGCTGGCAACTATGCGGCTTCGCTGAAGCCGACCGAGCTCGCCAAGGCCGCTGGATACCAGCAGATTCTGTGGACGGACGCCGCGGAGCACAAGTACATCGAGGAAAGCGGGACGATGAACGTCGTCTTCGTCCTGGACGGAAAGTTGGTGTCACCGAGTCTCGGAGATACCGTGCTCAATGGTGTCACCCGCAACAGCGTGCTCAATCTGGCGCGCCACTTTGGTCTGGAGGTGGAGGAGCGCCGTATTTCCGTCGCGGAATTGAAGGCGGCTGCTGAGAGCGGTGCACTGGCGGAGGCCTTTGGTGTGGGCACGGCGGCGACCATGACCCCCATTGAAGCCATCGGATTCAATGCCGGTGATGTGGACTTGCCCTCGGTGGAATCCTGGACCGTGATGCCGCGGCTTTCGGCCACGCTTGACGGAATCCGACGGGGCCATGAAGACGACCCGTTCGGCTGGAGACTCGTGTTGTGATTGGGAGTTTGCGATACCGGAGCCTGAAGAGAGCGGGGGGCTTCCTGCTCGGGGTTCTGATGTTCGCGAGTTCGTCTGCCTTGTCCCAGCAGGCTGGCGTGGATCTGCTCGGCAGTCCCATTCCCGGCATCACGGCCATCGGGCATCACGCCATTGGAGTCAATCCTTCTCTTCTGGCGACGGAGAGGCCCTTTGCCGGCAAAGACCGCAAGATGGACATGCCGGACTCCCTGGACCGTCGAGGCCAGCGCGACTACCGCCGCAGCCAGCGCCTGCGCTTCTTCAGTGGTTTCGAAGGGGGACTTGTGGCGGAGACTCCGTTGCTGGATGGCACCTCGCTCGTCCAATGGGCAGAAGGCGACAAAAGCTGGACCCTCGATGAGCGCCGGGATGTGGCGCAGCGGTTGTCCACATCCCCGACCCGGGCCAATGCGGAGTTGCGCTGGGTTGGTTGGTCCCGCCATGGACGCCGGGGCGGATGGGCATGGACCATTGAGGATCGCTATTCCGCTTCAGTCAACCCGAGCAATGCCTTGGCCGAGTTCGTCATGCTGGGGCCGGCATCCTCCCTGTTCGATCAGGTCATCCTCACCGATGGTTCCATCATCGGAGTCGACACCCTCACCGACGCTCAGTTCGACATGGTCGAGTCCGGCATCCGGAACGATGGGGCTCTGCTCGCCATGGAGTTGCTGGACGGCAGCACGTTTGGCGTGCAGCATGTCCGGTCATACGGAGCCGGATTCGGCGTCAAGCTCATTGACACAAAAGCCCTGGTGCTGGCCGCTGGAGCCTCGGCCCGCTATCTCCGAGGTACCGGATACTATGAGGTCAATGCCGATGAGCAGTGGGCCTTTGCGGCGTTCAATCGGGGATTCGGAGCGGAATTGGTAGCGCCAGACGCCACGCTGGGCAGTGCCTTGCGGCCGGCTGGATTCGGACTCGCCCTGGATCTCTCGGCCCGCATCGAGGTGGCCAACTTGTGGTTCGCTTCCCTGGCTGTGACCGACATCGGCAGCATGGATTGGCAGGGAGAACGGTACAGCCTGAACAATCCCGTATCCACCTTCGAGGATTGGAATCCCCAGGACGGTGGCGTGTTCGATTTGCTGAACAATGGGCTGGC